>CAYQWI010000193.1:0-4397 GCA_964421165.1 uncultured Natronomonas sp. | reverse complement strand
CACCGGAGTAGTGCGTCAACCCACCGTCGAGCGGCGTTCCGTCGTCAGCGGCCAGCGCCGTGAAGCCGTCACTCTCGCCGTCGCGGCGCGGAGAATCGAGTTGAATATGTGTTGGTCCCGTCTCGACGACCGTCCCCGTTCCGCCCCACGCGACGCCCGTTACGGGAACGTCAATATCGAGTCGTAGCGACCCGCTCGCCCGCCGGAGGTTTTGATCGGGGTGACGAAAGCCGAGATGGATGTGATTGTCGACCCACTGACCGAAAAATCCCGACCGAACCAGCGTTCCGAGATGATCGCCGAGAGCGATCCGATCGCCCGCCGTAACGTCGGGCTCAACGTGGAGAATCCGCGCGACGTGATCGCCACAGTCGATGAGAATGAGATGATCCGTCTCGACGGCGTACGATTTCCCCGGACATCGAACGGTCCGTGTTTCGAGAACCGTTCCCGCGACCGGTGAACGCGCGTCGTCGTTGGGGGGATAGAGGTCGATCGCACAGCCGAGATCGTGCGCTGGATACGGAGAGTTGTAAAGCGAAAATCGCTCGTAGTCGGAGAGCACGTCCGCCGGAAACACGACCATGAGGTCGGTTCGCCCCGAGTCGCTTTATGCCCGTCGGCACGTACGGAGGTGTATGCAGGTCGTTCGAGGGTCGATCCCCGACGTGGATCTGGATCGGCGAGTTACGAAAGAGCTTATCGACGTAGTCGAGTCGACGAATGAACCGGTAGTTCGCGTCTGGACACCGCCGAAGCAGATCGCCTTCGGACGGCGTGATACGACGACTGACGGCTACGAACAGGCGCGACGGATCGCGCTCGAGAAGGGTTACGAGCCGATCGAGCGGGAAGTCGGCGGAAGCGCAGTCGCCTACACCGGTGAAACGATCGCGTTCGCGTACGGCGTTCCGACCGAAACGGAACGGGGACACATCGACGACCGGTATCGAGAAGCCGAGGCGGCGTTGCTTCGAGCGCTCGAACGGGCGGGAGCGACAGTTACAAACGGTGAGCCGGACGCGTCGTTTTGTCCCGGTGAGCATTCTGTACAAGGGAACGGGAAGATCGCCGGGATCGCACAGCGCGTCCGTCGCGAAAGCGCGCTCGTCGGGGGGTACGTCATCGCAGTGAAATCGGACGAGCGCGCCGTTTCGGACGTGCTCAATCCGATCTATGCAGCATTGGGGATGCCGTTCGATCCGCGATCCGTCGGCAGTGTCGAGCGTGTCGGCGGTCCAAAAGACGCCGAGTCGGTCGTGAAAGCCATCGAGGAGACGTTCGTCGGGGACGAGTCGCCGATCGTTCGCCGCGCGGCCGAACTGACCGAGGCCGAACCCGTTTCGGAGTAGATCTGTCTTCGGCGGACGAGAACCCATATTAAGCCCCGGATTCGATGGAGTGGTAGATGCTATTTCGCAACGCGACGCTCGCGGACGGTCGGGAACGGGACGTCCGTATTGGCGGAGAACAGATCACAGCGGTCGGCGTCGATCTCGAAACTGACGGCGAGATCATCGACGCGAACGGGAAGCTCTTGCTTCCGGGCATGATCGATGCTCACGTCCATTTCCGTGAACCCGGAGGCTCCCACAAAGAGACGTGGAAGAGTGGGTCGAAAAGCGCCGTCGCTGGCGGCGTCACGACGGTGTTCGATCAGCCGAACACGGATCCACCGACGATCGACGCGAGAAGTTACGATCGGAAGGCAGAGCTCGCAAGGGAGTCCGTCGTCGAGTACGCGCTCAACGGCGGCGTGACGCCGGAGTGGAACCCGGACGAACTGTTCGAGAAGCCGCTCGGTGCACTCGGGGAAGTGTTCCTCGCTGATTCGACGGGGGATATGGGAATCGAGATCGAACTCTTCGAGGAAGCGCTCCGACGGGCCCGAGATGCGGACGTTCCGGTCACGGTCCATGCTGAAGACGCGACGCTCTTCGATGAATCCGCAAAGAGTCGCGACGATCCCGACGCCTGGAGCGCGTATCGGACGGCGGAGGCGGAGATCGAAGCCATCGATCGGGCCTGCAAAACGGCCAGCGATCTCGGATCGGTGATCCACGTCGCTCACACTTCGACACCGGAGGGTGCCGATATCGCGGGAGAAGCCGGAATGACATGCGAAGTGACGCCACACCATCTGTTCTGTTCCCGCGACGATCTCGAAGAGCTGGGAACGTTGGGTCGAATGAATCCACCGCTGCGGAGCGAAGATCGACGAAAAGCGATGTTCCAGCGCCTCGTCGACGGTGAGGTCGATATCGTCGCGACCGATCACGCACCACACACGATAGAAGAGAAAGACGCAGGTATCTGGGACGCGCCGAGCGGCGTTCCCGGCGTCGAAACCGCCCTTCCGTTACTGCTGGAGGAAGCCCGCAAGGGCGGAATCGAGTACGAACGGGTACGGGACGTGACGGCCGCAAACGTCGCCGACATATTCGGACTCGAAAACAAAGGCCGAATCGAAGTCGGAAAAGACGCCGATCTCGTACTGGTCGACCCCGACGATAGTGTCCCGATCCGCGGCGAGAATCTTCATTCGAAGTGTACGTGGACGCCGTTCGAAGACCGAAAGGGAGTGTTCCCCGAGTTGACGATGATACGCGGTTCCGTGGCGTTTCACGACGGGGCGTTCGCCGACTCGTCGGGAGAAAACGTTCGAGCGTAGTCGTTACGACTCGTATCGTTCGGGCCGTTCGTCCCATTCGGAGGCGTCGTCCTGCGGTTCGTATCCGAGAACGTTTCGTGCGTGAGAAATATCGAACCAGCGAGCGGGGTTGTCGCTAACGCCGTAGAATACGTCGAAATCGACGGTTTTATCCTGGAGACATCGTTCGACGAGTTGTGCGGCATCGCGTCGAGAACACCACATCGCACGGCGGCGGGCGACGCGCTGTTCGTACTCGGGGCTGTCGCGTTCGTACTCCCCCCGCTCGACGGCTTCCTCGGCGCGCCCGTACGGGTCGTCGTACTCCTCGCCGCTGACGTTACAGAATCTGATCGCGTAGAACTGATCCGGGGCGTCCCTGTTCTCGACGTAGTGGTGCCCGGTGTGTTCGCCGAACAGCTTCGCGATGGCGTAGTACGAATCGGGACGAACCGGATCCGTGTGATCGATCTTGAAATCGAGACACGCTTCGTAGAGCTCGGGCGCGTTCTTGATTTCGTAGTTCCCGGAAACGTGGTGGCTCGACGCGAACACGACCTGTTCGACACCGGCGTCTTCGGCCGCCTTCATGACGTTATAGGTTCCGATGACGCTGCTTTCGAGAATCTCGTTCCAGGGGAGATCCGGACGCGGGGCGGCCGCGAGATGAACGACCGCATCTATGCCGTCAAACGCCGGCCTGATGGCGTCGTAATCGGCCACGTCGGCGACGATCGTCTCACGTTCGGGCGAGTCTTCGCGGTCGAGATACGTCAGATCGTACTCCGGGGTATCCCCCAACCGCTCGGCGATCGCAGTTCCGACCTGTCCGTGCGCACCAGTAATCAGTACGTCCATATCTTTGCGGGCACAGGGATCGAAATAGGTGTTACGTTATATCAGGGGATCTATTGGGCCGGATCGACCGCATCCGGAACCCGTGCGATCGTCGTGATCGCTCGCGGCGTCCCCGGCGCGCGCTGCTGGATTCGGTGTTCGAACGTCTCGAACCCTGCGGCTTCGAACATCCGATCGGCTTCCTCCTCGTCGTAAAAGAGCATGATCGCGTCAGCGAGCTTTCCGAACACCGTCGTCTTCGGATAGTCGGGGCCAACGACCAACACCGGGCCGCCGGGTTTCGTGACTCGACGCGCCTCACGGAGCGCTTCGACCGGATTCGGCCAGTATTCGATCGATCCGGACGACCAGTACGCGTCGAATGAGTCGTCGGCGAACGGGAGTCGCTCGGCGTCACCTCGGTGAAACTTCACGGGGCCGCGTTTACCGAACTTCGAGAACGCTTTCTCGAGTTGGTGGATCGATTGGTCGAGCGCCCAGACGTCCTCGGTGTGTCGGAGGAGCCCCTCGGTCGCGAACCCGGTCCCACAACCGACATCGAGCACGCGATCACCCGCTTCGATCCCGAACCACTCTAGCGCCTCGTCGCGCATCGTCTCGTTCCAGATAAACGGATTGATCGTGTCGTACGCCCGCGAGAGATACTTATAGAACAACCGGGCACGGGCTTTGTCTTCGAGCACTCCCATCGTGGTTTCGTTGGGTCTCTCAAAGCATAATCCCCCGGATTTTCCGCCGGTCGAACGCTCGATCGGGACCGCGGGACCGATCGAATCGTCAACACTCATTACGGACGGCGTCCACAGCCGATGTATGGCTTTCGAGGAGATGGACGTCGACACGATCTGGATGGACGGCGAGTTCGTCGACTGGGACGACGCACAGACGC
>CAYQWI010000192.1:0-4400 GCA_964421165.1 uncultured Natronomonas sp. | reverse complement strand
AATGGCGCTTTTGGACCAACTGCTATGCCCGACACCGAACTCCGCGTTTCCAAGATCGAAAGCGGAACCGTCATCGACCACATCACCGGCGGACAGGCGCTCAACGTGCTCGCGATTCTCGGCATCGACGGCACGTCGGGCGAGGAGGTGAGCGTCGGGATGAACGTTCCGTCGGATCGTCTCGGCCGGAAAGACATCGTGAAAGTCGAAGGGCGCGAGCTGAGCCAAAACGAAGTCGACGTGCTCTCGCTTATCGCGCCCGCGGCGACGATTAACATCGTCCGTGAGTTCGAGGTGGTCGAGAAACACCGCGTCACCCGCCCGGAGACGGTCGGGGGCGTGCTGTCGTGTCCGAACGCCAACTGCATTACGACACAGGACGAGCCGATTGAATCGCGCTTCGACGTACTCGACGAGGGCGTTCGCTGTACGTACTGTGAGACGATTATTCGTGAGTCGATCGCCTCCCACATCAGCGTCACCTAGCGGTTCCGTTTTGGGGAAAAGCTATACCACCAGCGCGCGTTTTAACGAGCGTATGTCAAAGAAAGTCCTCGCTGTCGTCCTCGTCGCGGCAGTCGTCTTCTTGTACGTAATGAAGCGGTAACGCTGTACAAACAACGAACTGTATTTATATCGGATCGTCGACGAGCGGCCGGCGCGTTTACCGGACGTATCAGGACGACCGACCGTGTGAGACGCCCTCCTGCCCGTCCGCTTTCATGCGCCGGAGTGCGGCTTGAGCGGTTCCGGCGTCGTAGCCGAAATACACGTCTTTCGCGTAGGCGTCGGCGACCTCGGTGGCGTGGAGCAGATTGTCAATATCCACGTCGACGGCGTACAGTTCGATGCTGAACGGCGTCAAAAGCGCGTCGACGAATCCGCTAGCGATGATCTCCAGCCAGTACGTGGTGGAGTACGCCATATCGTAAATCGGCACGACGAACTCGTCCACGTACTCGTCCAGCGCGGTCGGATTCAGCCCGGATCGCTCCCGAAGGTGTCCCGGATACGGATCGGGATAGAGGGTGAGATACATTCGCCCCGGAATTCGTTCGCGGGCGTCCGCGACGAACTCCGTGATCACCGATTCGCGCCACTCGAACCGGTCGTCGTACTCGCTCCGCTCGAACTGTTCGACACACCGATCGCAGTAACAGTACTCGGGGCGCGGGAATCCGACATCGTCCAATCGAACGTCCCCGTTAGCCTCTGCACACTCCGAGATGAGTTCGAGTAACCCGTCGCGGTATCGTTCGTGCGTCGGACAGACGTACCCCCAATCGAAGTACCGTCTGTCCCTCGTCGCGGGTTCTCCATCGTCGTTGACGGGGACGAGCTCGTCCTCTTTGCTCGCGGTCGAATCACCGTGACACGAGACCATGTTCACGCCCGCCGAGGTCGGCGATTCCTGACGGCCGGTTACGTCTTTGACCTCGAAGAAGCCCATATCGAACTCGGGCCAATCCAGTTCCTCGATATTTCTGGTGACGACGCCGTACATGGTCGAAGTTGGTTCGGTGTCGGTAAAACGTTGGCTCAACGGGAACGAGTGTCTCAAGATTGGCTCGACGGACATGGACGTATCAAGAGTTATGGACATATAGCGGAACCTCACTCCATGGAGTTCGGACTCGTCTTGCCGACAGAGCACAACCGCGATCGCGACCCCACCGCCTGCGTTCAAACTATCACTGACCAGGCTCGTCGGGCGGAAACCGCCGGTTTCGACTCCGTTTGGGTCGGCGAGCACCACTTCACGGACCGCAACTACTTCGAGAACTTCCAGCTACTCTCGTATCTCGCGGGCGTCACCGACGAGATCGGGCTCGGAACGGCCGTCTGTCTGGCCCCGCTGCACAATCCTGCAGCGCTCGCCGAACGGGTCGCCACGCTCGATGTCCTCTCCGATGGACGATTCACGTTCGGCTGTGCGCTGGGGTATCGTCCCACCGAATTCGACGTGTTCGGCGTCGATCCGGCGAAACGGGTCCCTCGGCTCCTCGATGCCGTCGAACTCTCTCGCCGCCTCTGGGCCGAAGACGACGTGACCTTCGAAGGGAGAGAGATCGCCGTCGAGAACGTCTCCGTCAATCCGAAACCGGTCCAGTCCGGCGGACCTGACATCTGGCTCGGTGGCGGTGTGGATGCCGCCGTCGAGCGGGCCGCAGCGCACGGCGACGCGTGGCTTCCCGGCCCGGCGACGCCGAGAGACGAACTCGAGACGCTGTATGAAACCTACGATTCAGCGTGCGAGAAAGCGCCGTCAGTCCGTCCGATCTGGCGTGACCTCTTCGTCGCCGAGTCGAGAGACGCCGCGATCGACCGGGCGAAACCAGCACTCGTCGAGAAGTACGAATCATACGCCGACTGGGGAGCCGAAGGCGGAGACTCAGATTTCGCAGCCTATTTCGAAGGGTTCGCCGACGCCAGATTGTGTCTCGGCTCGCCGGACGACGTTATCGAGACGATCGAAGCGTACCGCGAGGCGTTCGGGACGGATTATCTGCTCTTTCGGACCCAGTGGCCGGGAATGGACGACGACATCGCTACGTCTTCGCTGGAACTGTTCTGTGAGGACGTTCTCCCGTCGTTTTGAGAGAGACCGCTACGCGACGGCGTGGGCGGCCTCGATCAGATCCTCCCGGTCGCGGGTATCCTCCGGGAGCTGTCCGAGGTCGAACCACCGGGCGGCGCTGATTTCGCCGTCCGGATCGGAGACGGTCGGGTCCGTGGTTTCGGCCACCGCGCGGAAGATCGGAAGGACGCCCCACGTCGAACAGTCCTGACAGGTGAGTTCGACGCGGTTCAACATCGCCAACCCGCGATACGATGCCTCGATCCCGGCCTCTTCCCCGAGTTCGCGCTCGGCGGCCTCCCGGAGGGATTCGGAGCCGTCGACGCCGCCGCCCGGGAGGACCCACAGGTCGACGCCCTCGTGTCTGACCAACAGGAGTTCGCCGTTCTCTCGGCGGACAAGCGTGTGCGCGCCGTACGGCGTTCCGCTTCTTCGGATGCGGTGGGCGAGCGTTCGAAACCGATCGCGTGAGACGCGTTTTCGATACGTCCGTTCGAGATACCGGTCGTCGCACATCCCGCTCGCTCGGTGGTAGGCCTGTTCGGCCCGCTGAGTAGCTTCGTCCGCCAGATACCACAGCCGATTGACGGTCGTCATAGATCCTCCAGTGTCGTGCAGCGCTCGGTGAGCGGGCGATCGGACGGAAGGGATGGAGGACTCATAGAGACTCGTTCGCACCCGTTTCGGAAAAGCCGTTCGAACGGGGCAGAGATACCGAATCGGAGAGAGGTCACCGGTGAGAGGTCCCCCCGCGAAACGACGGGCTTTTTCCGCACCGCTCAAAAGAGCAGGTATGGCATTCGAGAAGGGCGATCGCGTGGTGTTGCACGACCAGCACAGCGATTACGACGGCGAGATCGGCGAGGTCACACAGGTCTCCGAGACGATGTTCGGAGACAGCACCTCCATCGTCGACTACGAGGACGGACAGGACGCCGGTATCGCAGAGGAGTCGCTCGAACCGGCGGACGAAGGCGAGAGCGACGACGAAGACGACGAGGAGTGAGCCGATGAGCGCCGTCCCGTTCCACTACGTCGACCTCCGAACGTTCTGTTATTCGACGGAGGACGAAAAGCGGGTCGAGGCGGCCCTTCGGACGTTTCTACCGGACGACACGGAGATCGAGCGAGAGGAGACGAAAGGCCACCACGGCGATCGTATCCTCGTCCTTTCGGTTCGGCTCGAACGGGCGGACGACGTTCGGTACGTGCTTTCGCGGGTGTCGAGTCTCGAAGATCTGGAGGGGTTGCTCACGGAGTTGGAGGAGCGAATCGACGACAACTGCGCGTTTTATCTGCAGTTCGACAAACAGGCGGCGTTCGGCGGCCGCGTCGAACTCGGCACCGGATTGATGCTCCGCGGAAAGGTCGAAGCGTATCCCGCAAAGAAGGAGAAAGCGATCGAGACGGCCGAGGAGGCGCTTCGCGAACTCGCCGCCGATTCGGAAGCGTAGCCGCGAGTTACCGATCGCGCAGTTCGTTCATCCGGTCGATCCGTTTTTGCACCAGTTCCGCAGTCCCGATATCGTGTCGAACGCGAAGTCCGGCCGTTCCGGTTCTCTCGAACGCGTCTTCGACGATAGCTTCGGCCGCATCGATCGACTCGGCGATCCCGACGACGGCGAACGATCGAGAGGTGGTGGTGTAGATTCCGTCCTCGCGCGCGTCGACGCTGGCGTAAAACAGGCTCGCCTCGCCGGCACTTTCGACGTCGATCGCCACTTTCGCGCCGGCTTCCGGATCGGTCGGATACCCCTCGGGGACGGCGTACTTACAGACGGTCGCCTGTTCGCTGAAATCGAGCTCCGGAAGCGCCTCGCCC
>CAYQWI010000191.1:0-4402 GCA_964421165.1 uncultured Natronomonas sp. | reverse complement strand
CGTGGTTGTGCATACAGCCGACGACGTCGCCGGAATCGATCTCGACGCGGTAGAGAACAGTCGGCCCCAGATAGCGCCGATGGACGACTTCACCGTTCGCTTCTTCCGGCTCGACCCGACGGGCGCGAACGTCGTCCGGACGGACCATCAGGTCGATTTCGGAACCGTGGTAGGCGTCTGTGAGACCGTGAACCCGATCGAGCGGCACACAGCCGACGCCGGTGTCGACACAGTCGTCTCGGACGTGACCGGCGACGAACGACGCGTGGCCGAGGAAGCCGGCGACGAATCGGGATTCCGGCTGTTGGAAGACCTCTTCGGGCGTGCCGATCTGTTCGATGTTCCCCTCGCTCATTACGGCAACGCGGTCGGAGATGGACATCGCCTCCTCCTGATCGTGGGTGACGGAAACAGCGGTGACGCCCGCCTCCTTGAGGATCTCTCTGACCTCCTCGCGCATCTCGACTCTGAGATCGACATCGAGGTTGGAGAACGGCTCGTCGAGAAGGAGCAATCGAGGTTCGGGGGCCAACGATCGAGCCAGCGCGACCCGTTGCTGTTGGCCGCCGGAGAGTTCGTCTGGCGATTTATCGCCGTGATCCAAGAGCCCGACCAGTTCGAGGAGTTCCTCGACGCGTTCTTTGCGTTTGCCCTCCGGCCACGAGTCGATCCCGAACGCGATGTTCTCACGGGCAGTCATGTGCGGAAACAGCGCGAACTCCTGAAAGACGACGCCGACATCGCGTTGCTCGGGCGGAACGAATCCCTCTCCAGTTACCGGCTCGTCGTCGAGATGGATAGCACCACCGTCGGGACGTTCGAGCCCGGCGATCAATCGAAGTGTCGTCGTTTTCCCGCACCCGGATGGACCGAGAAGCGTCAACAGCTCACCCTCGCGGATGGTCAAAGAGAGGTCACCGATAACCGTCGTTCCGTCGTACGCTTTCTCGATACTATCGAGCTCGAGTACAGTTGTCGCGGTCGGCGAGAGGGCCGGTGTCGTCTCCGCCTCTGGCCTCGACTCCTGTCGTCTCTGGAGTTCACTGGACACCGTACCCACCTCCGATCGCTCGATCCGATTCGCCCACACTCATTGTCTACCCATTGTTTAGGCGGACCAAAAATCCTTCCGTTCGCTGTCCGAACGTTTACTTGTCCCTCTTGGGTAGTAGAACCATGCCCGATGTAGCAGTTATCGGCGCCTCGATGACCGAGTTCGGTCGGCGCGACGCATGGATCCGTGAACTCCTCTCGGAAGCCGGAACGTTGTGTCTCGACGATGCCGGCGTCTCCCCCGACGAAGTAGAGCATCTCTACGTCTCGAATATGGCCAGCGGCGAGTTCGAGGGGCAAACCGGCGTCCCGAACGCGCTCGCTCACGACCTTGCCGCCGTTCCCGCGTACACCCAACGGATCGATCAGACCTCCTCATCGGGGGGAGCAGGGATATTTGCGGCGTGGCAATCGATCGCGAGCGGGGCCTCTGAGATGACGCTCCTCGTCGGCGGCGAGAAGATGACCCACCGGACGACGGGCGAAGCGACGGACGTGATCGCTTCGTTGACCCACCCGGCCGAGTACAAACACGGGGTGACACTGCCGTCGTTCGCCGGACTCACCGCGCGGCTGTATCTCGACACCTTCGACGCACCGAGGGAGAGTCTCGCGAAAGTAGCCGTCAAGAACCACGCTAACGGGACCCGAAATCCCCACGCACAGTTCCAAAAAGAAATCGACATCGAGACTGCGATGGAGTCCCCGATGATCGCCGACCCGCTCCGACTGTACGATTTCTGTCCGATCACCGACGGCTCGGCGGCGCTCATGTTCTGTTCCATCGAAACGGCCAAAGAGTACACCGACGACTACGCCGTCGTGTCGGGAATCGGTGGTGCGACCGACACGCACGTCGTCCACGAGCGAGCCGATCCGACGACGATGGGCGGCGTCGTCGAATCGGGCCAGAACTCACCCCTGACGATATTGACGTCGCCGAACTCCATGACATGTTGACCATCCTCGAATTCCTCCAGATGGAAGGTCTCGGATTCGCGCCGAAGGGCGAAGCGTGGAAGGAGATGGACCGCGGAACGACGGCGTTCGACGGCGAACGTCCGATCAACACGTCCGGTGGTTTGAAATCGAAAGGGCATCCCCTCGGCGCGTCCGGCGTCGCGCAGGCCTACGAGATTTATAAGCAGGTGCCCGGCGATGCGGGTGATCGACAAGTCGATGCCGACATCGGATGGGCGTGTAACGTCGGCGGCTTTGGGAACTGCGTTACCACGGCTATCTTGGAGGCTGCACGATGACGATGGAAGCCTATCGGTATGAGGACGGATCGATCACGTATCCCGGCCATCCGATCGGACCCGACGGGAGCGAAGCTGTCGAAACGATCGATCTGAGCGAGTACACCGCCGAAATCATCACGTGGACTGTCTCGCATGCGACGCCGCCGGGTGTGCGCGAACCGAACGCACTGGCTATCGTCGAGTTCGACGTCGACGGAACGCCGGTACGGGCGCTGGGACAACTGACCTCCGAAGACGTTTCGATCGGCGATACGGTCACCCCCGTGCACTGCGAGGAACTACGTGATCCCGACGCTGGGATCCGCGAACCTGACAGCCAAGAGTGGGACGGCTATCGGTTCGATCCGGTTTAACCGGGAGCGAACCGCTCACTCGTCCCCGTCCGAACGACCGTCGTTCGATTCGTCGAGATCCCGTTTAATGGATTCGAGTTCCGCGTCGACATCGATACCGATCGCGTCCTCTTCGGTCTCTTTGACGCTAATTCCGGAACCGCCAGTATCGTCGGGTTCGGACGGATCCGGTGCGGTTGTCGTGTCGGCCAAGCGCGCGTCGACCTCTGCTCTCAGTTCGCGCGCGTGGTCGAGGAGTCGCTGCACCTCGGGATGTTCGGGGCCCGGATCGCCCTCCGTCGCGGCCGTCTGTAACTCCGCTAACGCATCGTCGAGCCTCTCGAGCGTCGTTCGGCTGGCGGCGGTGAGTCGGTCACGGCCCTCTCGACTGAGTCCGTGAAGTGACTCATGTCCTTCGCCGTCGAGGGGGCGCCCGTCGGCGATACGGATTGCCGCCGCGAGGAGATCGAGAACTCGGATACTCGTCTCCAGCAGCGCGATGAGTGTCGGGATCGTGTACTGCTCGGTGAACCGAAGTAACTCCGAGGGGCGCGGTGGCCGAGGGAGCCCGAGCGGCCCTCGCTGCGGAGCCACCAGTTCCTCTCGGAGCGCTTCCAGCGTCTCGGAGAGTTCCGCCGTCGCGTCGGCGAGGTCACGCTCACCGTCTGCCCGATCGTGATCGTCCATACCCGTCGTTAGATCGGCAAGACCGAAAACACTAGCCCCCTCGAAAGCGCACGGACGGCCACTGCCGACCGATGCCATTCTTTTAGGCCGACCAAAACCCTTTAGATAGCTCGGGTGTGATGTATCGGCAATGGCAGCCACTTCCGACTCGGATCGGGTCGTCGGCCTCCGGGCCCACGCGACCTCACCAGGACGGACGGTCTTCACCGAACCGAACAACTGTGACGGGTGGATCTCGACGGACCTTATCGTCGAGGTTCGACGCTAACCGATCGATAACGGAAAAAACGGTCGGACAGACGTCTGTTTATTTCGTCGCCGATTCCAGGACCAGCGTGTCGTCTTCGAGGTAGTGTTCGAGGTGGTGGGCGTGTTCCTCGACGGTTTCGAGCGTATCGCGGAGGAGCTCCTCCGTCGCGTAGTCTCCGAGCTCGCTCGCGAGACCGATGTGGTCTCTGAGCGATTCGATGATGACGCCGAACGCGTCCAGATCGTTTTCGAGCGAGGTGCGGATGTCGTAGACATCCTCCCCTTCGGGTTCGATCGGCGCGTGCTCTTCGAACGTCGAACCGCCCGAAATCGGTACGCCGCCGATCGCTTGGGCACGCTCTGCGATCAAGTCCGCACCCTCTTCGAGGTCGGCGGCGATCTCCCCGAGATACTCGTGGAGTTCGAGGAACTCAGCGCCCTCGACGTTCCAGTGGTGCTTTTTGATCTGGTGGTACAGAACGTACGTCGCCGCGAGATCCGTGTTCAGCGCGTCGACGATCTGTTCTGCCTTTTCCGGCTCAATCTTGAGCGCGGTTTCTTCGATACTTCCGGCCTGACGGCGAACTGTCTCTTGGGTACTCATACAGATGTTTGTTCGATCGCATCACTCTTAAGTCTTGTTACCAATCAAAAATTGGTTCATCATTACAGAAATATTTTTTTAGTATAGGGAATTTGTCAGAGGAATTGATGAAATAGGTGAGAGATATCAACGACGTTATCCGGAACTCTGTGGACTATTCTCACGACCAAATCCGTTCATAAGCGCTTTTATGCAGTGGTGCAGTACGATTGGAT
>CAYQWI010000190.1:0-4402 GCA_964421165.1 uncultured Natronomonas sp. | reverse complement strand
CATGGATCGAAAATCATCTCAGCGGGTTCTTCAGTAAGATGTCCTAATCACTATGCCGTTTCGGACGACGACGGTGGGCATCGGGGCGCGTGAACCGCCCGACCTCATCCCTCGTAACCGCTTGAGACGGCCTTGCTCTGGAACGGGTAGGCGTCGAGGTTGCAGGGAGTGTTAGCGATAATCTGAGGGAACCATGAAGAAGCCCCGACCCTTGTGGTCGGGGTTGTTCACCGAACCCAACACCTCAGTTCGAACGACGAACCGTTCGCCGTCTTGTAGTCCCGAAAGGAGTTCGTCCGCGGTGTGGTCGCCCGGATCGATCACGGTCGTGTTTTCCATACCACTACAGAGGTACCGGTGCTACTTGAGACTGTACCGTCGCGGGCGGTTACGGGAACTCATCGATTCGCTCGTGGACGTACGCGGCCCACTCGTCGAGTGTCTCGTGCATGAGCTCACGGGCCTCGTCCGGCGGTGTGGCTCGATACTGATACACGTGACCGCCGCTGTCGAGGAGTCGACGACGGCGATCGGCGAGTCCTTTCTCGATGAGCGTCGTCAGCCCGCGGTTGACGTTGCTCCGATCCCGATCGACCGCCGAGGCGAGTTCGGCGACTGTGCTGTCGGGAGCGTCCAGAAGCTCGAGGTAGAGTCTCGCCTCGTGTTCTTGAACGCCGAACACACAGCGGAGCACTTCCTCGAACCCCGGTTCCGAATCGAGCATCAGATCGCGAAACCGTGCGGGATCGGGATCGGGGTCTGGGTCTGCAGTCATGTCACAGCCTGCGTCTGCCCGATTGATAAAGATCATCGATACAGAGATGTGAGAATCGGCCGAACCGAGCGGCCGACTCCGGCTAGTACCGATCTTCCAGCCACGCAACGACATCGGCGATCTCTCCCGGTGTCGTCCCGTGGCCGACGTCGTACGTTTCGAAACGAACCTCGGCCCCGCCGGACTCGAGCAACTCCGCCGCGCGTTCGGCTCGTTGAGGCGGGATGACCTGATCCATCGACCCACAGCCGATAAAAACGGGTTTGCCGTCGGCGTTCGTAACGTCGTCCTCGTGTGCATTCGCGAGATAGCCGTTCAGGGCGACGATCCAGCGGTACCGCTCGGGGCGTTCGATCAGGGCGGACAGACTCGTGATCGCTCCCTGGCTGAACCCGAAGAGACCGATCCGTTCGGAATCGAGATCGTAGCGTTGGACGGCTTCTTCGACGAACTCGTGGAGCAGATCGAGACTCCGACGGAAGCCGTCCCGGTCCGGCTGACTGGCGTGTAGCCCGCCGCCGGAGAGGTCCAGATCGTACCACGTGTAACTGTTCGGTCCCATGGTCTGTGGGGCGCGCACACTCAACACGTGGAGCTCATCGGGGAGCTGTGCGCCGAGCGGGAGGAGATCCCGTTCGTTCGTTCCGCGCCCGTGGATCAACACGACGGCCGGCGCGTCCGACTCGACGGTCCCCGGACGACTTACGTGTGCGAGCGGCAGTTCCTCGGCGGGTTCCATAGCTCCGTTACGATAGCGTCGGATAAAAGCCGCCGGTAACCCGAGCGCAACGGTATCTTCATCCGTGGTAAGAATTACCATAGATTTTATTACGGATGTCGTCTAAGCAGTACCCGTATGGCGACTGCAAACGACATCTTCGACGAGTTCCTGGACGACCGAGGCCACGAAACTGAGACGCCCTCCTGGGACCGCGATTATAACAAGAAATGTTGTCCCGACTGCGGTGGACTTCACGGACTCGACGCACCGATGTGTTCCGTCTGCGGATGGCGACCGAACTAGCGCGATATTCGCGGCGAACCGGCTCGGAGAATAAACAGGCTATTTATAGTTCTGGACGGCCTTACGCGAGTAATGGATACATCTCCGCACGTAACGCGGCTTTTCGGCGGACCGGGAAGCGGGAAAACGACGGCGCTGCTCGATCGCGTCGACGAGATGCTAGACGATGGGATCGACGTAAACGATATCCTCGTCGTCTCGTACACACGCGCCGCCGCCTCCGAGGTTCGAGAACGGCTCGGTGAGCGGCTCGATCGGTCGCCGAAATCGCTCCGTGGCAACGTCTGTACGATGCACGCGAAAGCGTACGAGCTGTTGAATCTCTCCCGCGGCGACGTCGTCGGCGAAAAGCACAAAGAGACGTTCTGTGAGGAATACGGGCTCGAGTTCGAGGACGAAAACAGATCGGCACGGCGACGATCTGCTCGATCGACGACGCTCGGGAACAAGGTCATCGCGACCTCCCAGTGGCTCCAGCGAACCGAACGCGATGTCGCCGACTGGTACGACGTTCCGTTTAAATGGAACGAGGAGGAGATTCGCTTGCCACCGGAGATCGACGAACGGGCTCAGACCGGAAACAAGTACACGCCGACGTGGCCGAGCGACGACGATCGAATCGATATACCGGAAGCGATCCGCGCCTGGCGGGCGTATAAAGGTGACGAGGGGATCATCGGCTTCGCCGATATGCTCGAACGCGTCCAACAGCGTTCCTTGCTTCCGAACGTCGATCACCTCGTCATCGACGAGTTTCAGGATATTACCACGTTGCAGTACGGCGTCTACGAGGAGTGGAAACCGCATATGGAATCGGTGCTCATCGCCGGCGACGACGACCAGGTCGTCTACGCGTGGCAGGGTGCCGATCCGAACCTGCTACTCGACGAGGAAGTCGATGACGACATCGTTCTCCCCAACAGCTACCGTCTCCCGTCCCGCATCTTGAACGTCGTCAACACCCAGATCAGCCACATCGACAAACGGCAGGATAAAGATCTCAAACCACGAAAAGAGGGCGGCTCCGTCGAGGCGGTCCGGTCGCCCTCCGTGCTCGATCTGGTTCGAAACGTCCGCATGACGCTCGAAGAGGACGACGACGGAACGGTCATGGTGCTGTTCCGCGCTCGGTATCAGATGTTTCAGTTCATGGACGAGTTCATCGGCGAAGGAATCCCGTTCACCGCGTTGACCGATCAGCGGATGTGGACCGATCGACTCCAGGACTACGTCACGGCGATCGAAGCGCTCGATGACGGGAACCCGATCAACGGTCTGCAAGCCAGACGGCTCGGTGAGATGCTCGCCGATAGCGCGTTCGGGACCGGCGAGCGCGACGACTACTTCGACGCCTTCGACGCCCTCGAAGAGGAAGCGGGAGTCGAGGATCTCGCGGATATGGACGTCGATCCCGGGTTCGTCGACGAACACGCGCCGTTCGCTCCCGGGCCGCGCTCGGCCGCGGATATGCTCACTCGCGTCTCGAACTTTCAGGAACGCTCCGTCGACGCCTACTTCAGCGGTAACTATCGGGGGGCCGACCCCGAGCGCGTCCGCGTGGGAACGATCCACTCCGCGAAGGGTCGAGAGGCCGATCACGTCTTCGTCGCGACCGATCTGACGGAAAAGGTCGTCGAGCAGATGGCCGCGTCGGTCGAGGACCCCGAAAGCGTCCCGGGCGATGGGGAGTTCACAAAGCGGTCGGATCCGATCCCGACGATGACGGACAACGAACGGAGGGTTTTTTATGTGGGTATGTCGCGGGCTCGCGAACGGCTCGTCCTGCTCGAAGGGCTCATCGACGGCGCGCCGACGCTTCCGATCGACGTGCTCCTTTATAACGAGCCGATCGAGAACTCGCTCGAAGCGCTGCTTTCCGACGCCCAAAAGCAGGGTGCAGAGCTCGCGGCGAACTGATCGGCCGTCGTATCCGAAAAGAAGTGCCACGGCCTCGTTGAATCCCTCATACGGATTGTTGTAACAATGTGCAATCACCCGTCCCGCCTCGGCGATAACAGGCGACAACAGTCCGTATCAATCGACGATCGGTTTCCTATGGACGGACAAGAGACGGGGAGTCTGCTTCACCGGGATGACGAACGGCCACAGCATTATCCCGCTTGCTTCCCTAGAGTGCAGGGATGGGAGACACGGAACGCGGACGTGAGAAGCGAGCGGACGACGAGAACCGACGCGAGGGCGGCGTTCCGGACTCGCTTCCCGAGTGCCACCGTCGCGGTTGCACCACGTCGGCGGCGTTTGTCGTCCTCGAACGATATCAAGAAGAGACCGGGCACGGTGCCGTCGAGGCGGAGGCAGTTCTCTGTCAAGAGCATGCCGCCGAGGAGAGCCCCACGAACCTCGATAGCAGTTACACGGACTACGTGTTTCGTGTCGAGCCTCTCCAAGAGACGCCGGACATGGACACGGCGTGATCGAGCGGATGTCGTTCGGTTCTGGCACGGTGACGCGGTCAGGCGCCGAGAACGAGCCACCAGTACATCGTGATACGGAACGCAGAGGAGAACGATACCGGAAGCGGAACTATAGTAGCCACTGGAAGTCAATACACATCTGATCGCATGACAGCTCTGCGATCAGTG
>CAYQWI010000189.1:2885-4405 GCA_964421165.1 uncultured Natronomonas sp. | reverse complement strand
GACGACGCGCTCGAAGGAGCGGAGCGGATCGGCCTCGGCGAGCTCGATCCCTGCGGCTCCAGACAGGCGGGACGCCGCTCGGGCGTCACGATGAGCGACGAGGGGGCGATCGCCGGGCTCGCTGACGGCTCCGTTCGGGCGTTCGATCGGTCGGGGGCCGAACGCTGGGCGCTCGGCGGGGAGGGGAGCGCGATCACGCTGGTTCCCTTCGCCGGCGGCGTCCTCGTCGGGGAACGCTCCGCGCGAGGGGCGATCCGGTTCGTCACAGACGGCGAGGAACGCTGGCGGGTCGAAGCCGCGAGCGCGATCGGCGAACCGACGAAGGAGACGCGGTTTTTCCTTCCGATGGTCGTCGACGCGGTCGCGTCCGACGGTACGGCATACGTCGCCGCCAGACGCTACGAACGTCGCGACGGGGGACGACACTTCGAGAGCGCGGTGTACGCCATCGATCCGAACGGCGATATCCGGTGGCGCTACGACGCCGACGCCTCGCCGATCTCGCTTGCCCCCCTCGACGGCGGCGTCGCGGTCGCGTACAACCGCTGCCCCGGCGACCACGACGACGGGCTGGTCGCTCTCGGTACCGAGGGGGAAACGAGCTGGCGGTGGGATCCCGACCGGAGCGAAACCCGACGCGTCGGCGACGTAGCGACGATGGGCGGCGATGTCGTCGTCACGAGCCACGCCGACTACCGCGGCTATCGGCTCGCCGACGGCGAGGAGCTGTGGCGCGTCGATCTCGGCCGCCCGCGATCGGGCGGCGACGAGGTCTACACCTATCCGAACCACGTCGCGGCGTCGGAGGCGGGGATCGTCTTCGTGACCGGTAACTCGTTCCCGAAGGAGGGCCGCGAGACGGACGAACGGCACCCGAACGAGCAGTCGGCGTTCGGCCACGCGCCGGACGGTGAGCGTCGGTGGCGGGCCGATATCGGCGGGTTCTGTCACGAGATCGCTCGCGATGGCGGACGAACACTCGCACCCGTCGCCCAGCACTTCCGCGATCGGGATCCGTCGGTTCACGGGTTCCGGCTGCTCGATGCAGCCGACGGACTCGTGAGCGCGGAGCGGACCGACGGCATCTGTACCGCGGCCGCACTGGACGGCGATCGGGTCGCGCTCGTCGAAGAGCCGGTGCGCTATCACGACGACGGACGGGTTCGCGGCGAGTACGCCCTCCGGACGACGTAGCGCCGTCGATCGTGTAGAATAGCACTTTAGGCACCGGCCGCCGTAGTTGAGGTGTGGACTTATTCGGACTCCCCGTCCTGATCGGCGTGCCGCTGTTTTGGCTCCTCGTGATGGCCGGGTACGCCTACGTCGACGCGCCGAAGTACGGCATGAATCCGAAGAAGTGGGCCGCGATCTCGTTTGTCGTCCCGCTTTTCGGGTTTTTCACGTATATTTTCGAGCGCGAGTATCGAACGCGCGATCCGAACGAGCGGGAGATGTTCACCGACGGCCCGTTCGAGATTCACGAATCCAGAGCCGACGACGTGCGGATCGACCCCGGCGGG
>CAYQWI010000189.1:0-2785 GCA_964421165.1 uncultured Natronomonas sp. | reverse complement strand
CCCGTTCGAGATTCACGAATCCAGAGCCGACGACGTGCGGATCGACCCCGGCGGGAAGGAATCGAACGACGACGACCGATAGCGAACTCAGATCGCGTCGGCGTCGGGACCGAACTCGGTGGCCAACAGCCCGGACACGTCCTCGGGGCGAACCTCGGCGTACCACTCGTTTCGGGGCTGGATCGCGATCGCGGTGCCGTCCTCGCTGCAGAGGCCGAGACAGTCCGTCGTCGAGACGCCGATCGGCGACCAGAAGGCGTCGCGCTCCCGGAGCCACGCTTTCACCGCCTCGGCGACTGCCGCGCCACCGGCGTCCGCACAGCAGGCGTACTCCGAGTCCCGGTCGTTGACGCAGACGAAGACGTGGGCGGCGAGGCGGGCCGTCTGTTCGTCGGTTCGTCGCTCCATCGTCAGTCCGAGAGCGCCCCGTCGCTCCGCCGGGAGACGCGTTTCGATCGGGCCGTCCCGCGGCGGCGGAGCCCGGCGAACGTCGCGGCGATCAACAGCCAAAGCGCCGCCTGACTCAAAGCGGCGAGGCCCTGATAGGCCGTGACGAGTTCGGCCGACAGATCGGGATGAGTCGTCACCGTTGGTGCGGCGAGCGCGAGAAGGCCGACGGCGGCGAGGATCGGTAGCGCACCGGCCGCGATCCCGAGTCCGACACCGTGTCGAGCGTTGTGATTGTACGCGACGACGGCCACGGCGACCGTGATCGCACCGACAGCGACGAGTCCGACGTAGAGCCCGAGCCGAGCGTCGATCCCGTAAACGTGTTCGGCACCCGGAGCCGCGGGCGGAAGCACGAGCCACGGGACGGCCGAGACGGTGAGAAAGCCGGCAGCGGCGAGAACGTACGGCTTGCTCGCGTCGGGTCCCGGAAGTGCGGGTTCGAAGAGATACAGCGCGACGGCGAAGACGCCGCCGAGGAAGATCGCCCACAGCACGGCGCTGCCCGCGCTGACGATCGCCGTCGTCGCCTCGGAGACGGCGTGGGCGGATTCGTGTGCGTGACCGGCGTGGTCATGGCCAGCGTGATCGTGGCCCGCATCGTGAACGTACTCGGTGAGCGGATTCCCGACGAAGATCATGTACGCAGCGTAGCCGAGACCGGCGACGAGACCGCTGGCGACGCCGCGTTGAAGGTACGTGGCGAACATCGATCAGTGGCAGGTGATCCCGGCGGCGTGTCGGAAGTTGTGCATCGAATCGTGGACGAGCGGCTCCTGAACGAACAGGAGCGTGAAGGCGATCGCCGTCCCGAAGGCGAGTCCGGCGAGGATCTGTGACGTGGTCAGTTCGTTTCGAGCCAGTTCGACTCGAGTGGCGACGGTTTCGTCGGTTGTCATAAAGTTAAATTGTTCTTCTACAAGCATGATTGTAAAGCTTCGGGGATCGGCGTCCACTCCCCGAGCCGCTATCGCGACTGCGCGATCTCCCGTTCGACGCGTTCGGGCGTCAGGGCGTCGAGACCGACGAGCGTTCCACCCGTCACGGAAACGACGTCCTCGAGTAGCCCGCGCTCGTCGCCCGCCTCGACGCAGACGACCCGAGCGCCGGTCGACGCGAGCGCCTCGGCCGCCGTTCGCGTCTCGGCGGTCGGGTTCGCGTCGGCGTTCGCCCGACCGTCCGAAACGACGACCGCGACGGCGGCGTCGGGATCGGCCCGGTCTATGACCTCCGCGGTCGTCCGCAGCCCGGCGGGAAGCGGCGTCCGGTCGCCGGTCGGCAGCTCCTTCAGGTGACGGGCCGCGAGGGTGACCGAGTCGGTCGGCGGCAACAACACCTCCGCGTTCTCACCCGCGAACGCGACGACCGCGACGCTGTCGCGTTCGGTGTACGCGCCTTCGAGCAGTTCAAGCGTGACGCCCTTCGTCGCCGCCATCGCGGGGCGCATCGAGGCGCTGGCGTCGACGGCGAAGACGACGAGCGCCTCGCCGGAGCCGGATCTGACCGACTGCCGGAGATCGCGCGTTTCGATCCGGTCGCGACCGTTGGCGGCGGCGGCGCGGACCGACGCCGCGGCGTCGATCCCGGAGCCCGACTCGGCCGGTTCGGTCCGGACTCGCACCCCTTCGCTTCGAGTGGAGGGCGTCGATTCCGCGCGCCCGGTTCCCGACTCGCCCGCCGTTTCGGGCGCATCGAGGTCCGGATCGACGGCCTCATCGAGCGGTTCCGCCGGCTGTCCGGGGACGAGCGGCGTCGCCTCCTCCTCGTCCGGGTCGTCGGAACCGTCAGTCGCGTCCGGATCGAGTCCGTCGGTGTCTCCGGATCCCGTCGCCGTCGGTTCGGGGGTCGATGCATCGTCGGAGATGTCGTCGTCCCGGCTTCGATCTCGGTCGCGGCTGTCGGGAGTGTCAGCGGTGTCGGGGTCGGTATCCGAGGTCGTCTCCTCCGGGGGCGGGTCGTCGCCCGAGGTCGGCCCGTTCGGATCCGATCCGTCGTCCGGCGTCGTTCCCTCGGGATCGGAGGCGTCGCCGTCCGTTTCCGTGTCGCCGTCTTTCCCGCTTTCGTCGTCCCCGTCGGCGCTCGTCTCGGCGTCGTCTGACGGTTCGAAATGATCGTCGATCACCTCCTCGGCGTCGGGGGCGTCCTCGAACGGCGTCGACCGCATCCGGTGACCGAGCGCGAACGACGCCGCGGTCCGGATGTCACCGTCGGTCACCGTCGGGCGTCCGTCGAGGGCGGCGAGCGCGCGGGCGGCGCGGGCGGTCGCGATGTCGGCGCGGTGGCCGTCGACGCCGGCGTCCAGACAGAGCTCGGCGATCGAGCGCTTTTGCTCGTCGGC
>CAYQWI010000188.1:0-4449 GCA_964421165.1 uncultured Natronomonas sp. | reverse complement strand
GAACCGCCCCCGGACGTCCTGAATCGCGACGACGTAGCCGCGTTTCGCGTACCATCGGCCCTGTTCGTCGACTCGGGTACGGTCACGTCTGTCGTAGGGGGTTCGGACGAGAAGCGCCGGTTTCGGATCGTCGATCGGATCGCCAGTGTCGGGATCGGCGGGGCGATAGACGTCGGTTGCCAGTTCGGTCCCGTCGCGAACCTCGACTGATAGCCCCTGATGAACCGTCACACCGTATTCGGGAGTGGACGCTGGCTTGGGAGTAACTGACATGATCCCGAGTACCGTGAACAGAGACAAAAAGCTGTGGGCGGCACACCCGAACGACTGTCGGCCAGACGATCGTCACAAACGCTTAATAGACGGATTGGCAACGTGATAGTATGAGACAGTTTAACAAGTCAATTGTCGCGTGTGCTGTAACTGGCGGCATTCACGTACCGACGATGTCACCGCACCTGCCGGTCACCCCTGACGAGATCGTCGAAGAGGCGGTTGCCGCAGCCGACGCTGGCGCGAGCATCGTCCACGTCCATGTGCGCGACCCCGAGACCGGACAACCGACGTCGGACCTCGAACTGTTTCGCGACGTAGCGGAGCGAATCGCCGACCAAAGCAACGTGATCGTCCAGCCGACGACGGGTGGGGCACCGAACCAGACCGTCGAAGAACGGATCGCCGTCGTTCCAGAGCTGGAGCCGGAGATGGCGTCCTGTAACATGGGATCGATTAACTTCGGACTCTACCCGATCCTCGATGCTTTCGACGAGTTCGAACACGACTGGGAACCCGACTTCCTCGAAGGGACGCGGGACTTCATCTTCCCTAACACCTTCCAGTCGCTCGAGGAGATACTCCCGCTGTTCCAGTCTCACGGGACGATGCCCGAGCTCGAGTGTTATGACGTCGGTCACCTGTACAACGCGAAACACTTCCTCGACCGCGGCATTCTCGAGCCGCCCATCCACGTCCAGTTCGTGATGGGGATCCACGGCGGCATCGGCGCCGACCAGGATCACCTCGCACACCTCATTCAGACCGCCGAGAAACTCTTCGAGGACGCGTACTCCTTCTCGGTAGTCGGTGCCGGGCGAATGCAGTTCCCGCTCGGAACCATGTCACTCGGCATGAACGGCCACGCTCGCGTCGGCCTCGAGGACAACCTCTATCTGCGACGCG
This sequence comes from uncultured Natronomonas sp., assembly GCA_964421165.1. Lineage (GTDB taxonomy): Archaea > Halobacteriota > Halobacteria > Halobacteriales > Haloarculaceae > Natronomonas. The sequence goes on along the minus strand of CAYQWI010000188.1, from coordinate 3,270 downwards.
GAGAACTCGCCGAATCGAACGCACAGCAAGTCGAGAAAATGGTCGATCTATCCCGTGAGGTCGCCGGAAGGGAGCCTGCGACCCCAGATGAGGTTCGGGAGTTCCTCGAACTGAAGGGACAAGAGAACGTGAATTTCTAGTCCGCCCTTGAGCCCCGGCTCAGCCGTTCGAGTGTGACGAACCACTACCGCGTACTCGAACTCGATTCGAGTTCTGGTCGATCGCTGTCACGAATCCACTAGCAATCTCACGACCCGATCAGGTTTCGCCGTCTCCCGCAGTTCACGCACGTTATCGTCCCACCAAGCGAACGCTCACGATTTCAGTTGTTCGAAGAACATCAAAAATATAGCGGGGTGTTGACGTCACACACAATTTTTTATATTATTGGTTATATTGTGCCGATATGTCTACTTCAACGACAAGTAGAAATCCGATAGAACGGCTAGGGGATGGTCTCGCAGGGTACGTTGAGCGGTACTTTCCGAGTCCGTTCCTGTTCGCGATACTTCTGACGTATATCGTGTACGTCGCTGCGATCGTCATTCAGGGTACCGGCGTCGCCGAGACCGTGATGTTCTGGTACGAAGGGTTCTGGCTGTTCCTTGCGTTCTCCATGCAGATGGTGGTGATCCTGATGTCCGGGTTCGTCCTTGCGTATCATCCAAAAGTGAATGCCATACTGGTCCGGTTGACCGAAATCCCGAACGACGGCAAGCAGGCGGTCGCCCTGGTCGGGTTCGTCGTGATGATGGTCGGGTGGGTCCAGTGGGGACTCGGCGTCATCGTCGGCGCGATCTTCGCGAAGGAGATGGGCAAACGGATGCACGAGAAGGACATCAACGTTCACTATCCGGTTCTGTGTCTGGCGGGATACATGAGTGCCGGATTGACGTGGCACTGGGGGCTGTCGGGGTCCTCGACGCTTTTGATCGCCACACCGGGCAACGAGTTCATCGCGGAGGGATACCTCGACAGTGTCGTCCCGGTCACGGAGACGATCTTCAGCACCTACGGCATCACGCTGACAATACTCTCGCTCATCTTCGCCACGATGGTGCTGTACATCATGGCACCACGAGGCGACAGCGCGCGCGGAATCACGGAGTACGTCCCCGAGGAGGATCTGTACGATACCGAAGCGGACGGCGGTGAGACGGTTGACGAAGACGCGGGCTCGGGAGGCCAAGACAATCCGGTGTTCGCAGAGCGTCTCAATAACAGCAAAATCCTCGGTGGCCTCATCGCGCTCTCGGGTCTCGGTGCCTCGGCGTACACGTTCGGGACGGCGGGTCTCGGTGCACTTGACCTCAACGTCGTCAACTTCACGTTCATCATGGCCGGCCTCGCGCTCTACACGAGCCCGGCGACGTACCAGGCACGGTTCAGTGACGCGTCCCGCGCTGCGGCTCCGATCATCCTGCTGTTCCCATTCTTCGCGGGAATTCAGGGAATCATGAACTTCTCCGGCCTCTCGGACACGATCGCCCAAGCGCTGTTCGAGATTTCGACGCCGTTAACGTTCCCGGCTATCGCGTGGATCACCTCCGGGATCGTCAACCTGTTCGTCCCGTCCGGGGGCGGCCAGTGGATCGTCATGGGTGGGCCGGTGATCGAAGCCGCGCAAGCCCATAACCTCCCGGTCGGCCAGGCGACGATGGCGTACGCGGTCGGAGACGCCCACACGAACCTGCTCAACCCGTTCTGGGCGATTCCACTGCTGGCCATCACCAGAATCAGCGCTCGTGAGATGTTCGGCTACGCGATCGCTATGATGTTGATCCTCACGCCGTTCCTCGCGATCGTGCTCACGTTCGTGCCGTACGCCACGATCTGGTAACGATCCGACGACCGATTTTTCGCGGTATTCGGCGTTCGTTTTGCAGTTGCGACCTGTCCCATAGTCTCTGGATCCGGTTAGTCACAAAAGTTGATAGGTGAGTGTCAACTACGTCGCGTATGGCTACCGGTACGAATCGTCAGTGGAGGTTAATCAACAGACCAACAGGCGAGCCGACAGATGACGACTTCGATCTCGTCGAGACCGACGTTCCCGACCCCGGACCGAACGAGGTACTTGTCCGGACGGTGTACATGTCTGTCGATCCATATATGCGCGGGCGGATGCGAGCCGGGGACTCATACGCCGACTCGTGGCCGCTCGATGAGCCCATGCGCTCGCTAGTCGTCGGCGAAGTCGTCGAGTCGAAGCACGCTGCGTTCGACGAGGGTGACCTCGTGCGAGGCAACCTCTACTGGGCCGAGTACGCTGCAGTCGACGGGCACGAACTCGAGCCCGTTGACACCCGCGGGGCGCCCGTTTCGACGGCGTTACACGTCCTCGGCATGCCCGGCATGACCGCCTACGTCGGAACCGTCGAGGTCGGTCACGTGAAGCCGGGGGACACGGTCGTCGTCTCGGGGGCCGCCGGCGCTGTCGGCTCCGTCGCCGGCCAGATCGCCCGGATCGCGGGCTGTCGGGTTGTCGGGATTGCCGGCTCCGACGAGAAGACCGCGTGGATAACCGACGACCTCGGTTTCGACGCGGCGATCAACTATCGGGCCGTCGACGATCTCACGGCCGCGGTCGCCGACCGCTGCCCGGACGGGGTCGATCTCTACTACGAGAACGTCGGCGGGCCGGTGAGCGACGCCGTCTTCGAGCAGTTGAACGATTTCTCCCGGGTCGCCGTCTGCGGGAAGATCTCACTCTACAACGCACCGCCGGACGACGATCGGATGTACGGGCCTCGATGGCTCCACCAGCGGACGCGAACCCGCGTCGAGGGTTTCATCGTCAGTGACTACGACCACCTTGAAGAGCAGGTGCTGGATCGGGTAGCTGACTGGGTGACGGACGACCGGATCCGATATCGGGAGACGGTGACGGATGGAATCGAGCACGCACCCGAGGCGTTTCTCGGGTTGTTCGAGGGTGGGAACGTTGGCAAGCAACTCGTAGCGGTGAGTGAGCCTCCACAGTAACGGGCTGGACTCGTTTGCTTCGACGCCCGGTCGTGAACGGACCGACCGTCGCTGCGGAGTCGGACGGTGGGACCTACCAGTAAAGTAGCAAAAAAGTATAAACCTGCTCATACAGATCTGTAACCGAACTATGACCGATTTCCACTCCATGAACGTGGGGGACGTCATCAAGCGAGAGGAAGATGGCGAGACCAAGGAGTACAAAATCCTCGAGAAAGAAACATCTCCAGCGGGGAAGTTAGAGTCGTTCATCGTCGAACCCGTCGGCGAGGAGGGAACCCGGAG
>CAYQWI010000187.1:0-4480 GCA_964421165.1 uncultured Natronomonas sp. | reverse complement strand
CTCAAGCCCACACCGTCGAGGCGTTCGTGGCCGCCATGCTCATCGTCGGCGGGCTGATCTTCGCCACGCAGGCGACCGCCGTAACGCCGCTTTCGGCCAGCACGTCGAATCAACACATCGAGAACCAACAGCAGGCCTCGATCGAGGGGCTGCTCGCGACGGCGGCCGAAAACGGAGACTTACAAGCGGCGGTGTTGAACTGGGATCCTGAAGAGGGCGAGTTCGACAACCTCTCCAAACAGGGGACGTACGAGAACGAGCCGCCGAACGAGTTCGTGGTTGCGCTAAACCAGACTCTCACGGAGCGACAGATCGCGTTCAACGTCGACGTTCGGTACGCCGAACCGGATGGGACGAGCGACACCGAACGGATGGTCGAGATGGGCCAACCGAGCAACAACGCCGTCACCGCGACGTGGACCGTGAGCCTGTACGAAAACTCAACGCTTTCGAGTGGTGGAAACGAAGAGGAGACACTGCAGGACAGCGAGTTCTACGCGGACAACATCGACACCGACAGCGAACTGTACACCGTCGTCGAAGTGGAGGTGACGGCGTGGCGGAAATGAGAGACCGCGGCCAAATGATTCTCGTCGGCGGGATCTTGCTCGCGGTGTTGTTCGTCGCGCTCGCGTTGCTCGTCAACACCGCGATCTACACCGATAACGTGGCGACTCGCGGGGGCGATTCGGCCGGCGAGGCGCTGGAGTATCAGTCCGGTGTCGTCAGCTCGATTGGCGGGTTGATGGATGCGGAGAACGCTCACGGTGGACACACAGACGTTAGTAACATCACCCAGGCTGTCGAGGACGGGACAGTACACATCGATACGGCGGTCCAGCAGAACCATCTCAGGCGTGGGGCTGCAGCGAGCGTTTCCGTCCAGAGTGATTTAGATAACCGAACCAATGGACTGTTGATACGTGAAGCGGGGGCGAGCGAATTCCACAGCTGGGAGGCGAACGCGACAGGTGTCAGGGGGTTTACCTTCGAGCTCGACCCGGACAACATGACCGCTGAGGAGCCGCTAACGATCGATCTCGATGGGACGAGCCTGCAAGTGAATTACACTGGCGGCGACGTTGCTGTCGAAAACAGTAGCGGAGATACTGTCTGTTCCGTCGATGGTGGAGACACGGTCCATTTCGACGTGACCGGGAAATCGCTCGACGGCGAACCGTGTCAGTTCGAATCGCCTGAATTCGGCGAAGACAGCGAAATCGCGTTCGAAAACGGCTCGAATGCGGGCGGATCCTACGAACTGACCGTTGCTGAGGAGTCGAAAGATAACGTAACTGGTCCGGAGGTGTCTGATGCACTGTACAGCCTCAACGCGGTCGAAATCCGTTTCGACTCTCCCGAAGTGAGCTACGAAACGACGGTGCGAATCGCACCGGGTGAGCCCGATGCGTGACGATCGCGCCGTCTCGGTGACCGTCGGTTACGTGTTGAACTTCGCCGTCGCCGCGCTGTTGCTGTCGGCGCTCCTCATCGGCGGCGGCGGTCTCATCGAGAGCCAGACGAACCAGGTCACCCACGACGAACTCACCGTGACCGGCCAACAGCTCGCGGGCGAGCTTTCGAGCGCCGACCGACTCAACCGATCCGGTGACACCGCCGAGCTATCCGTCCGCGCGGATCTCTCCGACCGAACTGCGGCCGGGAGCTACACGATCACGATCGAGCACGACGGCCAGACCGGGACGATCGAACTCCGGAGCGTGGATCCCGAAGTCGTGGTGAGTGTGCCGTTCCGCAGCGAGTCGGACGTCCAGAACACCACCGTTCGCGGCGGCCCCCTCGACGTTCGCTACAACGAATCTGAAGATCGATTGGAGGTGACGGAACGATGACCGACCGGGCCGTGAGCGACGTCGTCGGCTACGTGTTGATCTTCTCGCTCATCGTCGCGACCGTGGGCGTCGTCACGACAGTCGGGTTCGGGACGCTCGACGATCGACAGACAGCAGAACAGATCAACAACGCAGAACGCGCGTTCGACGTGTTCGCAAACAACATGGAGAACGTCTATCGGGACGGATCTCCGAGCCGAGCGACGGAGATGCGGCTGAGCGGGGGGACGTTACAGTACGGCGAACCGGTTAATATTACAATTCAGGATGCGGATAATCCCGACGTAAATCACACCGTGCGAATCACGCCGCTCGTTTACTCCGAGGGCGATACCGAAATCGTTTACGAGGGCGGTGCGATAATTCGTGATGACGGGGACGGGATGGTCATGAAACGGGCTCCGCCGTTCCGGATCGACGCGGATCAGACATTGTTCCCGTTCGTCAGAACGACGAGAGCGGTCGGGGACACATCTGTTTCGAGAGATGGCACGATCAGGGTCGAAAGCGTTCGAACGAATATCAACACGACGACCCGTCAGCAGTTGTCGGAGGCGGACAACTTAACATTAGTCGTCGACTCACCACGCCAAGAAGTCTGGGATCGGTATCTCGAGGAGCAAGCCGAGACATTTGGGAAGTTCGAAGAAAGCGGGACTCTCTCGTTTCAAACAGACGAGCTATCGGTGCCTCGCTTCCGCATACAGCTCCGATTTATCGAGTGATCGAACGGGTGCTTCTCCCGTCTCAGCTGGAGAGATCGACTTCGACCGCGCTTTCGCTCACGTGAAGGTATTTCACCGTATCCGCGTCGATGTCCAGATCGATATCGTTCATGCTCTCCTCGTGGTTGAAATCGCCGTTTTGAAAACAGAAGCTGTCGACGACGACGGATCCGGTCACCGAGACGCTCCCACCACCACATCCCCCACCGCCCCCTTGATCGCCTTCCATGGCCGTGTTGGGTGCGTATATTCCACCCGTGTAGCTCGGACTACCAGTCATTTTGATAGCCGATACGTCGGAGTGAACGTAGGTGATGAACTGACTCGCATCTCCCCCCTCATTCACGTCATCACCACCTCCCATACTGATATCACCGTCCGTTTTGACGTACACTGAGACAGTCTCATCTCCGTCCGTAATCTCGATGTTTCCCGTTCCGTCGATCCCGCTTTCAGTGTCGTTGATCACGATATCGACGGGTCCGTCGCTCGTGTCGATATCGATTCCGTCGAAGTCGCCGGCATCTTCCGTGTAGTATGTATCCGATTGATCGATTTGATCAGGGATCTCGTCCTCACAATCTCCATCCAGACACTCCTGAATCCGTTCTTCGATCCGCGAACTGGCTGATGGGGCGATGATTCCCTCTCTCGTATTCTCGATATTAGCGCCGTCGTTCTCGATCCGTTCGGCCGTGACCGCCGATCCGAACGCTGGATCGAACGACACCGTCAGATCGACGACGACGGTGTCAGTCGGCCCCTCATCGCACGTCTCGTTGAGCCGCCCCTGCGATCGGGATTCGAAGAACGATTCCCACCCCTGACAGTAGTCGGTCTCGATCTCGATGTACACCGTTCCGTTGGTGAGGGGGTTATCGAAATCATCGTCTTTCGAGACGTTCGGGTATAGCTGTCGACTGTCATGCTCGGATCGAACCGTGCCGCGAACGTCCCCGTTCGCTGACCCGCTCCCTGTGACGTTCAGTATCGGAAACGTCAGCGTCTCCGATCGGTAGTGAAACTCCGGCGGTGACACCATTCGGCTGTATCCGTTCTGTCGCGTCCAGACGCCGCCGCCTTGATATGCGATCTCGCGTCCATCGCTCTCGTAGACGACGCTCCCCATCGAGACGTTCCCGATGTAGGAGCGCTCGCCGCTGGGCTTTTCGACGTACATCGAGACGTTCCCGGCGTGTTCTCGGATGTCGACTTGCCCTTCCGACGCTCGGCCCAGCGCGAACCGCTGATCCCCGGACTCACCCAGCCCGACGAGGCTGGCCTTCGAACTGAACCCGGACATGGAGTTCTCCATCTGCGTCCGTTCGGCGTCCGCGCGCGTGTCCCCGAGGACGGATCCACCGATCGCGAAAAGCGCCATCACTGACGCGATCGTGATCCCGAGGATAAGGATAACACCGACGGGACTGGAGACGCCGCGGTCGCTCATCTTCGGATTTCGGACCCGAGAGCCTATGAACCTCCCCACTGACTCAGTTTTCGAAACGCACGGGTATGCGTCGACTGTTCGAAGCCGCGAAACCGGTCGCAACGGCGTCTCTACGGTCCCGCGAGATTGAAGAGGGTGGGCCCTGTTCGATCCGTATGGACATCGATACGGACGAGATACTCGCATCGTTGACGCCGCGCGAGGAGAACCCAGCGATCAAGACCTACCAGAACACCGTTTCGGTCCCCTGTCCGGCCTGCGAAAAGCCGTTCGATGATCTCGTCGTCTGCAAGCAGAATCCGACGAGTCTCAATCTCTCGAAACAGCTCGATCTCTGCGTCGGAGTCGAAGACGAGCAGGCGTTTATATTCACTCACAAACCTGAATAGATCCGTTGTAATGACCGAGAAAACCTTTGTCGGTCACGTTCGATCACAGCGTAATGAGTGGGG
>CAYQWI010000186.1:0-4480 GCA_964421165.1 uncultured Natronomonas sp. | reverse complement strand
TAGTACGTGAGAGATGTTTTGGAGTTCGAGTATGAAATGGGAACGATGAGCAATGATCGTCGAAAAGAGGTTATCCGTCATCTGACCGACGAAGAACTCGATCGATTGCTCGCCGAGGCGGACGATCCGAAGGTCGTCCGCCGTCTCGTCTTCATCAAGAATTTGTACAAAGGTGACACACTCAAGGAGGCTGCTGATCGTGTCGGCAAGTCAGAAGGCACGGCTACACGCTGGGCACGTCGCTGGAACGAAGGTGGACTCGGCCAACTGACGCCGAACTTCGGGGACGGACGTCCCCCGAAGCTCGGCGAAGATGACCAACAACAGCTTCTCGAAATCCTTCGCGACGGCCAACCATGGAAACCACAGGAGATTCAGCATATCCTCAACAATGAATTCGACGTCGAATACCACCCAGATTACCTGAGTACATTCTTGCGCGATCTCGGCTTGTCGTATTCGATCCCTCGGACGAGGCGTCCTTCACGACCAGAGGATGCCGAAGACATCCTCGACGAGCGCCTGGAGGAGGCGCTCGCCGAGGACCAAAACGACGAACCCCATAACAAGGAAGAAGGCGATGAAGACGGCGGCTGGACAGTAGACGACGATATTTGCACGGATGGCGGTACTGTCGTCGGATTTTTCGATGCGTCACATCCACAACCGTGGGACAATTCACGTCGGATGTGGTACGTCGATGATCCGCATATCGACCGACCGCTGGTTCGGATCGATGAACCAGCGGTCGGATTCTACGCCCTTAACGGGCATAGCGTGGTCAGTTTCCCTGAAGATCAGACGAAAGAACGGATTTGCGAGTGTCTCGAAAGAATCCGCGAGCAGAATCCCGGCAAGCGGATTCTGCTCGTGTTAGATAATCTGTTCTCGCACACATGCGAACACACGCGCAAACGAGCCCATCAACTCGGGATCGACCTCGTATTCTTACCGGTCGGATCTCCCGATCTCAATCCAATCGAGCAGGTCTGGAAACAGTTGAAATGGGAACTGTCACCGCTGATTGTCGAGAGTGCGGAGGAGTTCCGCACTCTCTTGAGTGATGTCTTCGAGCGGCTGACTGATTGCGTGAGCTTTGCAAAAAGCTGGGTCGTAGAGTTCCTTGACCTCCAAAAATTATCCTGAGTACTATCTCGATAGAGTACTGCGTTGACTACCGCGCCGAAAACGAGGGTCATACCACTGAGATAAAACCACAGGAGCAACAGGAGCACACCACCGAGCAATCCGTACACGAAGTATTGCCCCGCGATCGCGGTGTATATCCCGAACAGGACGTTCAGCAGCATCCAACTGCCCGCCGCTACGATCGTCCCGGGAAACGCGTCCCGAATCGAGTGGTCGACAGCCGGTAGCAGATAATATATCGGCCAGAAAATCAGTACGGGGGCGATAAGTGCCGCACCCCACGCAACGACTCCGATGAACGGGATCTCGGAAGGGACTGCGATAAAAACGCTAATACTGATCAGTCCGCTCCCGGCGATCAAGAGCACTAAAAACAGCATTCCCGCGGTGGAAATCTGAGTACGCATCGACGGCGATAGCTCCGTCTCGTAGACGATCGAAACCGCGATATCGAGGCTCCGAAGCAGACGGAATAAACTCCACGCGAAGACGACGATCGAACCGAGGACGACGCCTATTCGCCCCTCGGTTTGTAAGATCGCCTCACGGATCAACTCCTGGCTGGTCGGGGTCAGGAACTCCTGCGTCACGACGACGATCCGGAACGCGAGATCGTGTCCGCCGATGGCCGATGCCACGATAAACGCGACCAACAACAGGGGGATCAACGCGGCGAACGTGTAGTACGCGATGCTCGCAGCCAGAAAATGGATCTCCTTTTTGGCTGCGAGTTCGATTGCCTCTCGACCCATTGCAATAACCCACAGAAGACCGCTGTATATCCGAGCAAATCGATGTGAAGCCACGTGACCTGTAGTCTATTTCATGTTCACAATACACACGCATGAATGCTTCGCATGGGGTACCTCTCCTCTGTGGGCTGTAACGCGTGCGATCTCCGGAGGTAGTTTTGCGTTATCGACAACTCAGATATCTCTTACTTTCCGTACGATGAGACTTACAATCCTCACGAAGGTGTTGAGTCACCTCATGTCCCCTTCACAGGAGACTGTCGAACGCGGTCAGACTGTTTATACTGTGAATGAGTTAGAGACTATTCACTCTGTGAACAGAGACGATTGGAACGGACTCGTCGAACGATCGCCGCGTTCTAGCCTGTTCCATCGATACGAGTGGCTCGACGTGGTTGAAACGGGTCTCGGTTATCCCCCTAAGCATCTCGTCGTAAAAAAAGACGACAACCTGATCGGCCTCTTGCCGAACTTCGTCCGGAGTATCGATCTGACACCGTTCCGCCGGTTATCGTCGGTGTATCCGGGATACGCGGGCCCGCTCATATCGACGGATGTCCCGGAAACGCTCTCGTTGCTGTTCGAAACCGTTCCCGACCTCTGTAACAGACGAACCATCGTCCACGAACTGCGAGCGAACGACCCCGACTTCCTTCGGTATCACGGCTTTCTCAGAGCTCGAGGGTACGTCCCGTATCGTGGTGAGTGCAGACACCGTATCGATCTCACCAGAGACTACGACGAGATCTTGGCGGAGATGAGCGACAGCAGACAAAAGGCGATCAGACGCGGGAAGGAGCGCGATCACGAACTCGTCGAGGCGGAGCTTACCCGCGAGAACTTACCGCGGTTTTACCGGACGTACGTGGAGGCCATGGAGCGGCTCGATGGGACCGTTCATCCGCGGAGATTCTTCGAGAAGCTGATCGACATACCGTCGCGGGTTCTCTTCGTCTCGCTGTGGATCGAGGGCGAATACGCCGGTAGCATGCTGGAACTCCTCGATGACGAACAGTCCACCCTGTTCGGACTCATAGCCACCGTCGACGAGGACTACTACGAGTACGACGCGATGGAACTGTTATACGATTACGTGCTCCAGTGGGGTGCCGAAAGCGACTACGAGACCTACGATTTCGGGGACTCGAGCCCGGACTTCGAAGACGGGTTGTTCATGTACAAAGACAGCTTCGGCGGACAGATCGTTCCCTCTCTCATCTGGGAACGCGGCTGTAGCCCGCTGTGGCGGGGAGTCTCGGCGGCACGATTGAAATACGAATCGTACAATCGATGAACGGGGGATGCGATTGTTTACAAAGCGCGGTTGTACTTAGGGAACGATTTCGTCAGAACTCTCGTACGGGCTCCTCACGATACGTATCACAGTCGGGATAGTTCTCAGCACATCTGTTCGGATTCGGGATGAAGGTGATGAAATCACCCCAATCCCCGTCGTACACGTAAATCCCGACAATCGCTTCAGCATTCACATCGTCAGTGCTTAGACACCAGATATCGTCACCGTCCCAGAGATTTCCTCGATTCGATAGACCGCCATCCTCGTAGATCGGTGGTGCAGCGCACTTACCGTCCGAATCAACCAGTGCGACTTTGGTGACTCTTTCGTTCACACACACTTGACTGCAGCCGAAAAACCGATACTTAATCGTAGTACCGTTTTCTGTTACCTCCTCGTACTGATCCGGACGCCCCGGGCCCCGTCCGTTGTTCGGCCCGTTACCTCGTCCGTTGTTAGCGCTAGCAGTGCTGACGAAGCCGAGGCCCACTGCCGCGCCCGTAGCGGTTCGAAGCATGTTTCGTCGGTTGATACGCGTTCTCGATCTCGTCGAATTCGGATCTGAGTCTTTCATATGATGTCACCGTTTCGGCGACGAGAGATACAGAAGAGGAGATGTTTGTAATAAATCTGGTACCGAGACGAACGTCTGGATTACTTCGCTACGAATTCGATACGGTCTACTTATCCGAACTTCCCCAGATCGTACGATCCCCATACTGGATGTAGTGACATCAGAAGGTATCCTCGAAACGTCGGACGATATACGATCCAGCCGCGCACAGCGGCATACGCGTTCAGTTCGCGGTCGCGGGACCTTCGAACTGCTCGATGGAGACGCCTTCCTCCAGGAGAAGCTCCTTGTGATCGGAGACGTCGACCTGATTGCGAGCGAGCTTTTTCAGCACCGACTGGGCGGAGAGATCGCCGATGAGGACGCCGCCGATCACTCGGCCGTCCTTCAGCGCGACGCGTCGCCACGTCCCCTCGTCGTATTTGCGCTCGACGGAGTCGTCGCCCAGGGTCGGGTGCCCGAACGAGAGGAACGGGAAGCCAAAGTGCGTGATCGAGTACGAGGAGACCCACTCGAACGGCTCGGCGGCTTCGTCGGCGGCCATGTTCTGTCCGGCGATCGAGCCCTGCTCTTTGGCGGAGCCCCACGCGCCGTTTTGGGCGCGTTCGCCGAGAATGAGATCGTGAAACTGCGTGATGTCGCCGGCGGCGTACACGTCCTCGACGTTCGTCCGCATGTACTCGTCGGTGACGATGCCGTTGTCCGTCT
>CAYQWI010000185.1:0-4487 GCA_964421165.1 uncultured Natronomonas sp. | reverse complement strand
CCCGGCGATTTCGGATCGGTTCGGCCCGCCGATCCGTCACGTAGCTTTATTTTAAGGTAGGCTTATTATCCGATATGACAAGCGCCGATCCAGAGGAGGTCGTGACGGCGGCGGGCGATGGGATCACCGTCGAGAAATCGTTCGAGCCGGACGATTTCCCCGTCCCTGCCATCGCGTTCGTCGTCAGTTCCGATCGAAACGAGGCGGTTTCGATTCGACTTGCCGATGATATCCCTGACGACGTCGAGCCCGAAAACATCGGCTTTCACCCGAAGTACGGTGCGGAGTTTTGGGACGTCGAAGACGACTCGATCGTGTTCGAACGCGAGATCGAGGCGGGCGAGGAGTACACCACGGTTTACGGGCTTCGGGGCGGAGGTGCGGACCTCGCGGCGAAGTTCATGAGCGCGCCGCGCCTCGAATCGGTCGACCCACCGCTGGAGGAGGGCGATGAGGACGAACCGGTCGACCCACCGCTCGAAGAGGACAGCGAAAACGAACCGGTCACCTCACCGCTCGAAGAAGGCGGTGAAAACGACTCGGTCGATCCCGAAGACCGTCCGGATCCCATCGACCTCGATACCGGTGATTCGACGGAGAGCGACGTCGAAGACTCGTCGGACCCCGAAACCGGAGGATCCGCGGAGCCAGGGGACGACCCGATCGCTGACGAGGCTCAGGTCGATACCTCCGAGATCGAGCTCGATTCGTCGGCCGAGGAACTGACGGCCGGAGAGGGTATCGACACGGAGGGCGGATCGGAGCCACCGGTACAGCCGACGGGGGATAGCCAGCTTCTCGAAGCTCTCGCGACTGAGATACGCGCCGCCGATCCCGACGATCCGAACCTTCGGACGCTTCGCGACGCGCTCGGACTCGATCCGGTCCGTGCGAGCGTCGAAACGCGAATCGAACACCTCCAGTCGTCGGTCGCCGATCTCGAAGCGTACACCGAGGCCTTAGAGGAATTCCTCGACGAGAACGGCGACGCCCAGCAGTTGATCGAGGACGTTCGAAGCGAGTACGAGGAGACGACGGTGCGGCTCGATGCCGTCGAAGAGCTCGCCGAGGACGCCACCGACTCCGCGGAGTCGATCGAGGACCGCTTCGAGGCGGAACTCGCCGAACTCGATGCGGAGATCGAGGCACTGCAAGCGGACATCGACACCCTCTCGGCGGATCTCTCCGAGGTGACCGAAATGCGAACCCGGCTCGCGAACGCCCTCGGTGGACTCGCCGAGGGGCCTTCGGACAGCGGCGACGACGAGTAACTGTCCGCTCGTTCCGTCCGCCGACGAATCAGTCGAACTTTATTTCTCGAACGTCTCGAACCGATAATGACGACGATCCCCGTTGCCGTTCCCCGCAAAGGCCGGCCACTCGAGGCGGTGTTAGATCGGGTGGCTACCGTTGCGGGTATCGAGGGGCGAGCCGACGCTGTCGCCTCGACGCTTCGTTACGAAAAAGCCGTCACGAAGGGGACGCAGACGGCCGATTCCGACGTGTACGATCGCCTCGCCGACTACAGCGACACCGACCCCTACGAACCCGAATACACGCTCTTGCGCGATTCTCGCCCTGATGTTCCCCGACGCATCGTCTTCGATTCGTTGCGCGTCGATATGGGCGACCACGAGCTCCACCTCATCGGCCGCGAGGAGCCGTTCCGGGCCCTTCGGAAACACGAGTTCGCGCTCGGATTCGACAGCGCGGACCTCGTTTTAGAGGAGGTCGTCGGAATCGAACGGGAGCCGCTCTCGTCGTTGGACGAACTCAACGACCGGATCGATCCGCACGACACCGACGTTCGCGTGGTCGACGGGCTGGGCGATACGGTCCACCATACACTCCTTTCGACGCCCGACGTAGCCGACGATCCGACCCGGGAGTTCCTCCTCGAGTACGAGGGCCCGCTGTGTATCTCGCCGCGATACGAGCGGTTGGTTCGTGCCGTTCTCGGTACCGACGCCTCGGAGGGGCTCTCGTTCCGATATCCCGGCGACCGTGAGGAGGAAGCCGCGATCGCCTCGGTCGGCGTCGGCATCTATCTGACGGTCACCGGATCGACGGCCCGCGATCACGGGCTCCGTGTCGGTGAGAAGCTCTTTCCCAGCGAGACGGTGTTGCTCGAAAACCCCGCCGAAAACGGCGATGCGGTTTCGGCGATCGTCGATCGATTGATCGGTGAGATCGAGACGACGGCGTAGGATCGGTCGACCGTTCAGGGTAGTTGGAGAAACAGGACTAACAGCGCGAGAAAGACGTGTTCGCCGTCGATCACGAACCCGTAAAACAGCGCCCCTCGATCCGGCGTCGCGAACGGGGTGTACGCTGTGACGTACGCGAGAAAACCGAGGAGCGTGAGATACTGTGAGGGGACAATCCCGACGACGACGCTCACGACAACTCCGACGGCGACGACTGCTGTGACGGCGATCGCCCCGGTTCGGGTCGCCTCCGGCCCGTAGACGAGCGGTATCGTCCGGATCCCCTCCTCTCGATCGCCCTCGATATCTTTGATGTCGAAAAGCGCCGCCGCGACGGTCAACATAACGGTGAAGAACGCCGACAAAAAGAGGATTTCACCCGGGAACCCGATCCCGTAGTAGACGCCGACTCCGAGCGGGATGATCCCCCACGAGACGCCGACGATAAGATTCTTTATCAGCAGGAGTTGTTTGACACGAAACAACGAATACAGCGCGGCGACGACCGCTGGCAATACGAGAAACGGAGCTCCCCGAATCCCCAGCGCGATCGCGCCCGCGATCGCTGTCAGATACAACAGTACTCCGGCCGCGAACAGGACCGTTCCGTATCGCTCGGTGAAGGCTGCCCGCCCGGGGACGTTTTGTTGATCTTCTTCGAGGTCGGTGATACGATTGAGGCTATAGACGAAAAACGCCGCAGCGAAGACGATGAAGGGCGCGATCGGATCGATCGCGAGTTCGACGAGTAGCACCGTCGAAAGCGCGACGCTCGTTGCGGCGAGCGAGATGAACAGGTTGCTGTGGACGAGAAACGCGGCGAGAGCTACGAACGGAGCCGGTATTGGGTCGAGATCGACGGTGTCTGTGCTTCCCATCCGAGTTCGATGTCCGATCGTACGTCCCCGAGACCGTTCACTCTTTGTGTCGCCGCGTGGCAGCCGCTTCGCAGTCGGGCCGTTCACAGCGTCGCGGTTGTCCCGGGGCTTATGAGGCGGGCGTTCGGAGACACTGTCGATGGAGACGGAGCACCGGATCGTCGTCGGCGACGCGCGCGATCTGGACGAACTGGATGACGATTCGGTCGAACTCGTCGTTACGTCACCCCCCTACCCGATGATCGAGATGTGGGACGAGCTCTTCGCCGAACTCGACCCCGAGATCGGCGACCGCCTCTCGGCGGGTGACGGCAGGGAGGCCTTCGAGTTGATGCACGACGCGTTAGAACCGGTCTGGCGCGAACTCGAGCGCGTCCTCGTCGACGGGGGCATCGCGTGTATCAACGTCGGTGACGCGACACGAACGGTCGACGGGGACTTTCGCGTCTACCAGAACCACGCCCGGATACTCGAAACCGTTGCGTCGATCGGATTCGAGCCGTTGCCGGAGATCCTGTGGCGAAAACCCGCCAACTCGGCGGCGAAGTTCATGGGCTCGGGGATGATCCCGCCGAACGCCTACGTCACCCTCGAACACGAGTACATCCTCGTGTTCCGAAACGGAGACTCGAAGCGATCCTTCGAGCCGAACGACCCCGATCGATACGAGGCGGCGTATTTTTGGGAAGAGAGAAACCGGTGGTTCTCCGACCTGTGGACCGACGTTCGCGGAAGGGTTCAGGCGCTCGACCGAGACGATCTCAGAGAACGGTCCGCGGCGTATCCGCTCGAAATCCCCTATCGACTGATTCAGATGTACAGCGTCTACGGCGACACGGTGTTGGATCCGTTTTGGGGAACCGGGACCACGACTCTCGCGGCGATGGTGGCTGGTCGGAACTCCGTCGGCTACGAACTCGAAACGGCGTTTACAGCCGCGTTCGGTGATCGAGTCGAGGGTGTTTCGGAGCTTTCCGAACGGTTCGCTCGCGCCCGGTTGGCCGATCACCGCGAGTTCGTCGAGGCCGAACGGGACGCCGGAAACGGGTTCGATTATCGAGCCGAACACTATGACACGCCCGTTCGGACCAAACAGGAACGCACGATACGATTTTACGGCATCGATCGGATCGAAAACGACGGCAGTACGTATCGCGCTTCTCATCGGCCGATCGAGACGGACGAGAACCGCTGAAATGGAGTGTCGTAATCTATGGGAGACGGGCCGTCGAGTGTTCGAGAGCCTCCGCCGAGAGACGAGCTTCGAGAGAACCGACCGGCTACGATAGCCCCGCTAACGATCGCTTCGGCGCTCGTCGGTCCGAAGGGCTGATTACACGCCGCCCCCTTGTACGACCGAATGTTGTCGTCTACGTGGAAACGAGATATCGCGAGCGGTCTC
>CAYQWI010000184.1:0-4493 GCA_964421165.1 uncultured Natronomonas sp. | reverse complement strand
CGGACGGGGTCGAACTGACGCCGCTCGGGCGGGAAGTGATCCGGTTCGCGTTGAACCGATACGGCTCGATCGACGATGCGCTATCGGTTTTCGGGGGATGGAAAGGCTCTCGCAAGCGGTTTTGCGAACTCGCGCCGGAGTGGGGGCAGTTGGCTCGACGCGTCGTCTGGGCGTACCCGGCGACGCAGTTGCTCGTCGAGGAGCTGCAGACGATGCACGACGACGGAATTCCGGAACCGACGCTCGTCGATCTCGTCGAGTGGCTCTTCGTCCAGCATCCGACGTTCACCGTCGAGCTGTTCGTTCGGGGAACGAGCGACGTTCGAAGCCGAGTGCTGGATGCGTCGGGCGAGCTTCGTCCCGCGGAGTTGACCGACGGGAACGTCTTTCACGCGCCGACGGTGTTCCAACTGAAGGCGATGCTGTTTCACGCGGGATTCGTAACGACTCGGGGATCCGAACCGAATACGCTCGATCCGACGACGGATCGATGGGCGCTCCGAGAGGCGGTACCGGCTCCCTCCGAACGTCGACCGTGATGGGTACTTGACATTCAGCCCACCGTGACGGGTACACTGTATTCAGCCGATCGTGAGAACGCGATCGGAGTCCGTAACGACATCGAGGAGATCGCTCATCGTCGAGATCGGACAGACCTCGCTCCCGTCGCTGTTTCGAATTTCCAGACACGTTCCACACGCGAGCAGTTCACCACCCGCGTCCGCAAACGACTCCATCCGGTCTCGAACGTCGAACTGCCCGTCGGTGATCGCTTCGACCTCGACGCCCTGTCCGAGCAGGAAGACCGAAACGTCGAGTCCATCTTCGAGTGCGGTGATCCCGAGACGGAAGGCGTTCCACGCTCGTTCGGGATCGGCCGTCTCCAGGACGATTCCCAGTTGCTCCACATCGTCGGTGTTTGAAGCTCCACCCATATTGTACAATTATCACAATATCATAAAAGTGTGTTGGGGGCTGAGTCGAAATGCGAACGCGCGAACTCGATGGATAAATACACGTATCAGGGACCACGAACGGTCCGTATGGATCTCGGAATATCCGACAACGTAGCGCTGGTAACCGCATCGAGCAGCGGCCTCGGCAAAGCCTCGGCGATGGAACTCGCCCGAGCCGACGCGAACGTCGTGTTGAACGGACGAGACGCCGACCGGCTAGAAGCGGCCGTCGAGGAGGTCGACGCGGTCGGAGACGGCGACGTGATCGGTGTCGAAGGGGACCTCGCCGTCGCGGACGATCCCGTACGGCTCGTCGAGCGGACGGTCGACGAGTTCAGCGCGATCGATCACATCGTCACGAGCGCCGGCGGCCCGCCGTACGGCGAATTCATGGAGCAAGACGACGAGGACTGGTACGACGCGTTCGATATGCTGGTCATGGGCGTCGTCCGGACGCTTCGGGAGGCGAAACCCCACCTCGAAGACGGGAACGGAACCATCGTCAACATCACCTCGCTCACGGTCAAGGAAGCCGTCGACTCGCTGGTGCTTTCGAACTCCGTCAGGATGAGCGTCGTCGGCCTCGAAAAGACCCTCTCGCGGGAGTTCGCCCCCGACGTTCGGGCGAACTCGGTGCTACCGGGGTTCTTCGAAACCAGCCGGCTTCAGGAGGGAATCGAGCACGACGTCGAACAGGGCGAGTACGACTCCTACGAGGACGGACTCGCGGAGATGGCGAGCGACGTTCCGCTCGACCGGGTCGGCCAGCCCCGCGAACTTGGCGAACTCGTTGCGTTCCTTTCCTCCGAGCGGGCGGCGTATCTCAACGGCGTCGCGATCCCGATCGACGGCGGCGTCACCCAATCGAACCTGTAGGCAGCGGAGGGGCTAGTCTTCCGGCGCGTCGAACGTGAGCATCCGTCGCGGATTCTCCTCGGTGATCGTTCGGAACTCCGCGTCGGTCATCCCGTGGTGTTCGAGCATCGACCGGACGTTGTTCAAGATGTGCCCGTAGCCGAAGCCGCCGTACTTCGTCCGCTGGATCTTCATACAGATATCCTGTGAGAACAGGAGATTTTCGAGATAGCCGTCCTCGACGAGCTCTAACACCGCGTCCACGCGCTCGGGATCTGACGGCCAGCCGTTGTCGTACTTCTCCTGAAAGAAGTCCGTTCCCCACAGATCGTACTCGAGATAGGTTCCCCGATCCGCGACCTGCCGCTGATACTCCAGCGATTCGGGTTCGAATTCGAATCGCGTCCGGTCCATATGGCTCATCACGACCCGTTCGGCCGGGAGCCCCTCCGATTCGAGGATGTCGAGCACGTCGAGCGCCCACTTCGAGGTCGGATACGTGTAGTTCTGGTGGGCTTCCGGACGCCGTCCTGGCGGATGGATGTTGACCGGCGCACCCGTCCGGAGGGCGGCGCGAGCGCCCGCACGGAGCACCTTCTTCTCGTCGTCCATAATCCGATTGCTCACGCCCAACTCTCCGACCATCCCGGCCCGAACGTCGGTCCCGTCGATCCCATCTTCCACGTCGGAGACGAATTCGTCAGCCAATTTCTCGATCGTCGCCTCCGAGATCCGATCGGGATGGGCGCTCTGTGTGTAAAACGATGTCCCGTGGACGAAATTGAGTCCGGTCGCCCGAGCGACCTGCCGAACCCGTCTCGGATCGCCGCCGGTGTTTTTCGGCGTCACATCGACGACCGTGCTTCCGCCCGCGTTCCGGAACGCGTCGAGTTCCTCGATAGCTTCCTCGACCGATTCGAGACGGCCGTTATCCTTGTTGTTCAACGGCTCGCGGCGAATTCGATGGAGATTTTCCAGCGTGACCGGTTCGCGAGAGAGCCGACGGTCGACCGCCGACTCGGGCTGGTCGAACCACGCTTCGATGAGGTCGATGAAGGTGTGCTCGTGCGGAAGCGTCACGCCGAGTTCCTCGGGATCGATTCGCCCCTCTACGGTGACCACGCTATCGGTGTCTGATACCATGGGGCACACATGTGCGGTCGACTAATAGTCGTTTGGGCGACGCTCGAACCGTGGGGACCCGTCGTTCAGAGGTTGTCGTCGTTAACTTGATTTCGGAGATCGCGATACTGCCCGGTCTCCTCGGCTGTCCGGACGTTTTCGGCGACGATATCGGCGACGCGAGTCCAGTACTCCCAGGTGTGTCCCGAGACGTGTGGCGTGATCAGGACGTCCTCTTGATTCCACAGCGGATGCTCGTCCGGGAGCGGCTCGGGATCGGTGACATCGAGATACGCCTTGTGGATCTTGTTGCCCCGGATCGCGCCCAACAACGCGTCCGTGTCGACGATCGGACCTCGACCGATGTTGATCAAGACCGCGTCCGTCGGGAGCGCGTCGAACTCGTCGTCGCCGATGAGCCCGCGAGTCGTCTCCGAGAGCGGGCACGCGAGCACGAGGTAATCGGTGCGGACGAGCGCGTCCTCGAAGTCGTCGGCGTCGAATCCGATCACTTCGTCGGTCGGCCCGCCCTTTTCGGGCGTGTACCGGACGCCGATCGTGTCGACGCCGAACGGTTCGAGACGCTCGACGATCCCCTGCCCGATCGGGCCGAGGCCGACGATCGTCACCGTGCTCCCTTCGAGCTCGCCGAACGACTGAAAGTGTTGCCAGCGGCGTTCCCGCTGTTGTCGCCACCCCTGATCGAGGCGGCGGGCGACGGTCAACATACAGCCGATGACGTGCTCGGGAATGTTGGGGACGTGAACGCCGCCGGCGTTCGTCACCGCGACGCCGTTTTCGTTGAACGCGTCCATCGGGAGATGTCCGATGCCGGCCGAGGCTGCGGCGAAGTACTCCAACCGATCGGCCCGCTCGATCAGTTCGGCGTCGACGCCGAGACCGACGACGATCGGCGACTTCGGAACGAGTTCGTCAGCTTCCACCGATGTCCGCGCCATCCGAACGTCGTATCCGGGGAGCCGCTCTTCGAGCGCTGTCGCACACTCCGTGGAGGGAATCCCGTGCGCTTTCTCACCCAAGACGACGATATCAGGACTCTCATCACTCATATATCATCCGTCTTCTTCGGTTCGGGGTATAAACGTTGGCGAACGCGTCAACGCCTGCTCGTTTTTCCTAGGCAGTCCATCGCCCCGAGAAACGCCGTCGATCGGTGGCGCAGCCGTCACCGGATTATAAATACGTACCGTGCGCGGAAACCAACATGGGAGAGACAGACTCACTCGACGGAGAGACCGTCCTGCTGACCGGCGCCAGCGCGGGAATCGGACGAGCGACCGCCCGCCAAGTGGCGGCCGTAGGGGGAAACGTAGTACTGGCGGCGCGCCGCGAACAGCGCCTGAACGAACTCGCCGACGAACTCGAATCCGAGCACGGCGTCGAGACGCTCGTCGCCCCGACAGACGTACGCGATAGTGAAGCGGTCGCTGACCTGGTGGATGCGACGGTCGATCGATTCGGCGGAATCGACGTGGTGGTGTGTAACGCCGGGTTGGGTGTCGGCCAACAGGTCGAAGAGCTCACCGACGACGAGTACCG
>CAYQWI010000183.1:0-4506 GCA_964421165.1 uncultured Natronomonas sp. | reverse complement strand
GTTCGCTCATGCCCTTACAGGCGTCGAGTTCCGCCTCGGCGTCCTCGACCGTCGCGTCGGGGCCGGCGGCGATCCCACACCGCATCGCGCCCTGCTCGCGGATGCTGGTGACCAGATCGCGGGTATCGAGTTCGTCGATCGCGGGGACGCCTTCGGCTTCGAGCCACTCGGCGACGTCGTCGGTGAGTTCTCGCGCGACGACACCGCGGGGATGGACTCGATCGGATTCGAATCGGTCCTCTCGGACGCCGTAGTTTCCGATAAGCGGATACGAGAAGGTGAGGATCTGCTCCTCGTAGCTCGGATCGGTGAGCGATTCTTCGTACCCGGTGTAGGCCGTGGTGAAGACCAACTCACCACGAGTGCGACCGGGTGCGCGCGTGCGGGCCTCAACGACCCGTCCATCCTCCAGCGCCACGTAGGCCTTCGTCATTACGAGATACGTATGACAGTCCCCCAATTAACGCTTGTGTTCGAAGATTCGTTACGAAATTCGTAATCGGTAAGTGCTACCGGCCGGAAGACACACATCTCGATGGACGATCTCGATCGCCGAATCCTCGCCATCCTCCGCCGCGACTCCCGAACGCCCTACACGGAGATAGCAAATCAAGTGGGTACCTCCGAAGGGACGGTTCGAAATCGCGTCGAACAGCTCCTCGAAACCGGAGTAATCGAGCGATTCACCGTCGCCACGCGGACTGGTAACGTCAAAGCGATGATCGAGATCGGCGTCGCGGTCGATGTCAACACCGACGAAATCTCCGAGCGGATCGCCGAGTGGACTGAAGTCGATTTCGTTTGGCAAGTATCGGGCGAGGAAGACGTCGTCGTCGTCGTGGATATGACCGATACGGGGACGCTCAATGACCTGATTACGCGGGCACGCGAACTCGATCAAGTCGTTTCGACGAAGACTCGGCTCATCCTCGAAGAGAAGCTCGGGTAGCTGTCCGGACTTCGAGTCGAAGAGTCCTTAACAGCCTCGCTCCTTTTTGTGTGCATGAGTACGGACGATATCGACCCCGGCGGATCGAGGTCGGAGTCGGAGGGGCTCGAAGAACACAAGAACGCTCGTCAAGACGTGATCGCCGTCGATTCGGACGATACCTCGGAGGGACCGGTCAATCGGATCGACGCACACACCGGCGATGGTATTCGCCATCGTGCGTTTACCGCTCTCGTCTTCGACGGAGAAGGTAACGTACTGCTCGCACAGCGAGCGCCGGGAAAGCGACTGTGGGACACCTACTGGGACGGAACCGTCGCCTCTCACCCTGTCGAGGGACAGACGCAACTGGAAGCGACCCGCGAGCGTCTCGAAGAAGAACTCGGCGTCACGCCGGACCAGTACGACGATCTGCAGGTGACCGATAAGTTCGAATACAAACGGTACTACCTCAACGCCGGGCTGGAGTGGGAAGTCTGCTCCGTATTGCAGTGTACGCTCGACGACAGAACGCTCGACCCCGACGAAGAGGAAGTCGCCGGCGTGATGTGGGTTCCGTACGAGCGGTTGCACGAGAACCCCCGATGGTATCGACAGCTCCGACTCTGCCCGTGGTTCGAAATCGCGATGCGACGCGATTTCGCCGACGACTGACTGGAAAGCAGACGATTCCTGTTTCTCGCCGACGCGATACGCTATCCACCGCGATAGTAGAGACGGCTTAGTGGAGAATAGACCACATAACTATATGTGTAGGATTTTTAACAATGAAGACACGCCATTTGGTCAAATATATGAGGAAAAGAATTACATATGCTTCGAATGAATATAGTGTTGAGCATGGCGGATGAAACGCAGGTTCGAAAGATCGTGCTCCAGCACCTGAACGGTGAGCTAACGGAAGCGGAAGCGGCCCAACGTGCCGGTCTTTCACGGGCACAGTTCCGTCGATACGTTCGGACCTGTGGCGTTGTCGCGCCGACGGTGCCGGCAGACGAGCCGGAACCGACGATAGAATCGGACGCTAATCGAGCAGACGAGCGAGTTCGGTAGCGGTTTCGGCCTCGAACGAGCGGACGGTCTCGACGATCGCGTCCCGCCGGGTCCGGTCGTACACGCCGTCGGACAGCGCGCGGAACTTTTCCTCGACAGTGCCCCACGACGCCGCCACCGTTGGGTGACCGTCGAATCGGTCGGCGATCGCCTCGTAATCCGTTTCACCGCGGGTTTCGACGACGAGTCGGGACGGGAAGGTACCGTCATCCATCCGATCGGTAAACTCGTCGGTAGCCACGATCTCAACGTTCTCGACGATCGGCTCCAGATCGACGCGACCGCTACGATGAACAAATAGCTCTCGATCGACGAGGGCGGCTGCGATACGTTCGGGATCGAGGACCGGAGTGGCGTTCCCGAACGTTTCAACGAGGACCGTCTCGATGTCGGCCGGATCGATCGGCGTTTCCCCGGCGAGCTCGATCGCCGCCTCGATGGTCGGTTGACCGTACGGATGCGCGTCGTACGGGAGAACTGCGGCGTCACGAACACGCTCACACCCCGGATCCAGGTCGAGATCGAACGGACCGACGATGTCGTGCCAGCCGTTCGGAGCGGCGAGACTGTCCGGCGATTCGACGCCGTGGTCGGCTAACAGACAGGAACGAACGGCGTTCGACGCACCAAATCCGGAGGCGAGCGGCGTGTACCTCGCGTCTTCGAGTTCGAGTGCCATCCGACTCGCCGCCATGCCGATCGCGTGTGCTAGCTCCTCCGTATCCAGTCCAATCGCTCGCCCGACGCCGGCTGTCGCGGCGACAGTCCCATGGGTCGCTGGATGAAATTCGTCGAGGGGTGCGTTCCACGCTAGCTCCCCCTGGATCTCCAGTGCGGCCGCGAGCGCGGCGAGCGTTTCCTCACCCGGAGTGTCGCGACGTTCCGCGGCCGCCAGCACGGCTGCGATAGCGCCGCTGGGAGTCGAGAGCTTCGGGGACAAAAACACCGGGGAGTTCGCCGATTCGATCGCGGCGGCGTTTGCCATCGCGGCGTCAGCCGCCGACGCATTCGCGGTCGAACCCCACAGTCGACACGTATCCGACGTTCCCGCTACGGTGCGACGGATCGCCTCGCTTTGAGCCGCATCGCCGTCTCTGAGGCTCGCTCCGACGGCGTCGAGAATCCGCCGTTTTGCGGCTTCGCGTACGTCCTCGGGAAGTCGCTCATACGCTACCTCAGCCGAAAATCCGGCGATCTCAGCCGTCGAAACCATGTCTCGACGGACGGCTGGCTCGCGGAAAAGTATTCTGTAGATCCCACGGATGCGCGATAGATAAGGCTACGGCCGCGTCGTCGCCCACACCGCGAGTATTCCGAGGATGAGCGCGGGGATCATCGGAAGCACGAGGTAGGCGTCCCAAAACGAGAGCCCGAAGTTCGACGGAACACGAGGATACAGGTAAATCAACCCGGGAACAACGAGGAACGCGACGAAGATCGCACCGACGAGCGTCCAGCCTCGCCAGTCGAACTCCCGATCGACCTCGTCGGGATGGACCGTCAGCGGTTCGTCGGTCCCGGGTGACTCGCTCGACGGGCCGGAGTCGTTATCGGAGTTCGTACTCATCGTCTGAGGACCGCTGTCGCGCGTGTTTTCGAGAGGACTGCTCTCACTTGTAGTCTCCGGAAGCGTACTCGTCGTCCGGCACCACGACGACGGATCCGAATCCCTCCCTGGATTCGAGCATCTCGTGTGCGCGAGCGACCTCGCTCATCGGCAGCACATCCCGAACGTACGGCTCGAAGGTTCCATCGAAGACCTTCGCCAGTACGTCGTCCATCTCGCCGGGGGTTCCCATCGTCGAGCCGAGAATGTCCAGTTGCTTCCAGAACACTTTCGGGATGTTGGTTTCGGGTGAGATCCCCGACGTCGCTCCACAGGTGACGATAGTACCACCGCGCGCTGCCGCGCTCAACGAGTTATCCCACGTCGCCGCGCCGACGTGATCGACGACGACGTCGACGCCCCGGCCATCGGTTAGCCGGTCGATCGCCTCGGCGAAATCCTCTTTCTCGTAGTTGATGAGGTGATCGGCTCCACAGTCACGAGCGTGTTCGAGTTTGTCCTCCGAGGAAGCCGTCGCGTAGACCTCACATCCCTCATTGGCGGCGATCTGAACGCAGGCGTGGCCGACGCCGCCCGACGCGCCCAACACGAGGACGCTGTCGGATTGATCGATCTCGGCGCGCGTCGTCAGCATTCGCCACGCGGTCTGGAAAACGAGCGGGGCGGCGGCGGCCGTGACGAAGTCGATCTCGTCGGGAAGTTCGATGAGATTGTCCGCCGAGAGCGCGGCGAACTCGCTGTGGACGCCGCGGACGTGCTCTCCGATCATCTTGTAATCGACACAGAGTGACTGCTCGCCCTTGCGGCAGAACTCACACTCCCCACAGTAGAGCCCCGGATCGACGACGACGCGGTCGCCGACTTCGAAACGGGTGACTCGCTCCCCGACCTCGCTGACTACCCCGGCTCCGTCGCTGCCCGGGATGTGCGGCAGTTC
>CAYQWI010000182.1:1281-4509 GCA_964421165.1 uncultured Natronomonas sp. | reverse complement strand
GCATCGCGCCCAACCTCGCCTCCTCGTTCGAAAGCGGCGCGTTCGACGAGGATCCGCAGTACCGAACGACCACGACGACCTTCGAGGACGCTCGTGAGCTCGAGATCAACATGCGAGCGGGCGCGCTTCGAACGGAGCTCGATATCGAAAACCGCGGGACGACGTTCTTCCTCCTGCCGAGCCTCGCGGAGCGGTTCAAGCCGCTCTCGCTCGTGACCGGCGCCGCCGCGATACTGGCGGTCTCGTTCATGGTCTTCTTGCGCTACCGAAAGCCCGAGGTCGCCGCGCCGATGCTTCTCACCGCCGGTGCGGAGGTGTACATCCTCCTCGGCTTCGCGGCCGCGGTGAACTTACCGCTAGATCTGTCTCACATCGCCGGATTCATCGCAGTCATCGGTACCGGGGTCGACGACCTCGTGATAATCGCCGACGAGATCATGCAACAGGGTGACGTCAGGACCTCAAAGGTGTTCGAATCGAGGTTCCGGAAAGCCTTCTGGGTGATCGGGGCCGCGGCGGCGACGACCATTATCGCGATGTCGCCGCTCGCGGTCCTCTCGCTCGGAGATCTGCAGGGATTCGCGATCGTCACGATCGTCGGCGTCCTCATCGGCGTGTTGGTCACGCGACCGGCGTACGGGGATATCCTTCGGATCCTCGTGTTGGGCGACAGCAAGTAGTCCGAAGGCCGCGGTTCGAAGCCCTTTCGACGCTCCCCCCGAAAGCGGGAGTATGACCTTTCGTGACGGGACCCTCGTCGACTGGCACGAGTGGGGCCCAGAGGCCTTCGGGATCGCCGACCGTACCGGCACGCCGGTGCTGTGTTCGTTGACCGCGCCGTGGTGTGAGTGGTGTGAACGGATGGACGAGCGCGTCTACTCCGATCCCAAACTCGCCGCACACATCGGCGAGAGCTTCGTTCCGATCCGGGTCGACGTCGATCGACAGCCCCGAATTCGAGAGCGGTACAACATGGGCGGATTCCCGACGACGGTCTTCGTGACGCCGGACGGCGAGGTGCTCTCGGGAGCGACGTATCTGGGGCCCGACGGGATGCGACAGGTCCTCGACAGCGTTCGGCATTCGTGGGACGCGAACGGCGCTTCAGGGGGACGGGTCCCTCGGGCGGTTTCGAACGCGGAGCGTCCGACGGGGGAGGTGTCCGCGGATATCGAAGCACACATGGTCGAGCAAGTCGCCGCCGCGTTCGACGAGGAGCACGGCGGCTGGGGCAGGGACGCCAAATTCCCCCTGCCCCGGACGATCGAGTTCGCGCTCAAACGCGACCGCGAGCGGGGGGCGCGAACCCTCGAAGCGGTTCGAACGCATTTATTCGACACCTACGGCGGAGGGTTTTACCGGTTCGCGGAAACTCGGCGCTGGGGCGACCCCCATCGGGAGAAACTGGCCGACGAGAACGCGGGGCTGCTGCGG
Organism: uncultured Natronomonas sp.; assembly: GCA_964421165.1. GTDB lineage: Archaea > Halobacteriota > Halobacteria > Halobacteriales > Haloarculaceae > Natronomonas. The sequence goes on along the minus strand of CAYQWI010000182.1, from coordinate 3,075 downwards.
GCGTTCGCCACCGGATATCTGTACACCGGCGACGATTCGTATCGCGAGACGGCCGAGCGGACGGTCGATTACCTGACGACGACCGCGTGGACCGGCGAGGCGTTCGCCGGCAGTCAGGCCGCGAGCGACTACTACACGCTCGAAGCGACCGAACGGGAAACGGCGGATCCGCCGTACGTCGACCCGACAGTCTTCGCGGACCGGAACGGGCTCGTCGCCGACGCGCTGTGTCGGTTTTCGGCGGTGACGGATCACGAGGGGGCTGCTCGGTACGCCGAGCGCGCGCTCGAACACGTCCTCGAAACGCTCGTCGAAGACGGCCACGTGGCCCACTTCGATGAGGACTGGAGCGAGACCGGGCTCCTCGTCGATCACGCGAGGCTCCTTTCGGGGCTTACTGCCGCCGCGCAAGTGACCGGACTTGGCGGGTGGATTGACCCCGCACGGGCCGTCGCCGACGACGCGCTCGATCGACTCGTCTCCGCCGACGGATCGTTCCGGGACGGCGACCCGACGGGGGAAGGGCTGCTCGATCGACCGCTGTATCCGCTGGGGACGAACGCCGAGATGGCCGACGCGCTGTTGGATCTCGGTGCGTTGACTGGCGACTCGCTGTATACAGCGGCCGCGACGGACGCGCTCTCGGCGTTCGCGGGCGCGTACGATCGGATGGGCGTCGAGGCGGCCGGCTATGCGGCGGCCTGCGCGCGCGCTCACTACGATCCGCTCGTCGTTCGGACGCCGCCGGCCGGAACTGACCTTCACCGCGCCGCCCTCCGAATCGCGGATCACGAGAAAGTCATCGTCCCGGGTGAGCGCGAGGCGGCGATCGTCGTCCGTTCGGGCGAAGAGAGCGACCCGGCGGAAACGCCCGACGAGTTACTGGAACGGGCGTCCGAGGGACCGACCCCGTAATCGGGAGCTCGAAACAACTCGAACGGTTCCTAAACGTGCGATGTGTTTATACTCGTTCAGGGAGGAGTGCCACATAATGGCGAGTCTCAGGGATCTCGGATTATCGGAGTACGAAGCGCGCGCGTATCGCTCACTTCTACAGACTGGTCCGACAACGGCAAAGGAGTTGTCACGCGTCAGCGACGTCCCGATGGGCCGGATCTACGACGTGTTGAACAGCATCGAGCAGTACAGCCTCGTCCGCTCGCAGTCGGCCTCGCGGCCGAAAAAGTACGTCGCCGTCGAGCCGTCAACCGCGCTCGATCGGCTGCTCGCGGCGAAAAAACGCGAGTTGAACCAGCAGGTCAGCCAGTACGAGGATATCGTCGACGAACTCGCCGGCGAACTGGAGACCGCCGAGCCAGTAGAGGAGACGTTTTGGACCGCCGCTGTCGGGCCAGAGGAAGCCGCGGATCTCCTCGTCGAGCGGATTTCGGCGGCCGACGGAGAAATCGTCATGGTGCTTTCGACGTACACCGAACAGTTCTTCGATATCGACGAGGTCGGAACCGTGGTGTTGAACGCGCTTACCGACGCGATGGATCGCGGCGTCGAAATCCGTCTCTTGATGCGCCCCGATCTCGTCGAGGCGCTCCCCGAATCGATCGGCGAACGGTACCGCGAATCGTTAATCGAACACGAGCAGTTCTCGGTTCGCACGAGCGAGAACGTTTCCGGGAGCTTCACGCTCGCCGACGGGAGCGAGGTGGTCATCGAGGTGGCACATCCGTTAAAGAGCGAGGAGATATTCGCGATGATCGACCTCAAAGACCCCGAATTCGCCGAAAGCGTCGAGAGGGAGTTCGAACCCCGCTGGCGGAAGGCGACCGAGCTCACGTT
>CAYQWI010000182.1:0-1181 GCA_964421165.1 uncultured Natronomonas sp. | reverse complement strand
GATACTCATCCCGACGGACGGAAGCGAGGGGGCAAAGATGGCGATCGAGGCCGGGCTCGAACTGGCCGAAGAGTTCGACGCGGCCGTCCACACGCTGTATGTGATCGACGAGCGGTTCGTCGCGGATGACAACGATTTTACCGTCGAGGAGGCCGAACGCGAAGGGGAACAGGCGCTGGACGAAGTCGGTGACCTGGCAACGGCGCACGGTATCGACGTCGAAAAACACCTCCGGCGCGGGATCGCGCCCGACGAGATCATCGACGCGATCGACTCGTACGGGGTCGATCACGTGGTCATGGGGACGAACGGCCGAACCGGGATCGATCGGCTCGTCCACCTGGGTAGCGTCGCGGAACGCGTCGTTCGGTTCTCTCCCGTTCCGGTGACAACAGTCCCGCTTCAGCCGGCGTGACGGGGTCGTTACTCGTCGGCGTCGCCGGAGACTTCCCGTTTTAACTGTCCGAACTCGGCGACGCGCTCGGCGTGAGCGTTGTGCTGGTGGATCGATTCGTCGTTCGATTGCTCCATGCGGACGACCGTGTCAGCCGGGAGATCCGGATACGTCTCCACGAGGCCCTCGGCCATCGCGCGGACGCAGTCTTCGACGAACTTCGCGTCGCTGTGGCTGTCGAAGGTCATGTAATCTTCGTCGGGCCGCTTCGCGAGATTGTAGATGCGCGCGCTCATCGAATCGCGAGCCACGTCGATGAGTTCGTGAAGGTCGACGCTCGGTTCGCCGGCGGTTTCGACGGTCAACGTCGCGTGGCCGCGCTGGGAGTGACCCGGTTGCGGGACCTCTTCGAGGAACTCGTCGATCGTCTCACGATCCACGTCGAGACCTTCGAGCACGTCCCTGGCCCGCGATTCGCTCATTCCCTGCGAGCAGGGGCAGACGGTCATTCCGACGACCTGACAGCCGATCTCCTCTCTCGTTCCGCCGTCTTCGTGGGCGGTCGCGGAGGCGATGATGTCGGCGGTCGCCTGGGTCGGCCGGTTCGTCGCCGGGGTCTCCTCGCGGATAACGTACTCCGCCTCCATGCGGACCTCCGCTTTCGTCGTGTAGTCGTGTTTCTCGATAAGCCGTTCCGCGACGTCCCCGCAAACGTCCTCGACGCGGAGAGCCGGTTCGGAGACGGCTTCCTCGAGCATCTCGTCGACGACCTCCATGTTTCGGCTCA
>CAYQWI010000181.1:0-4528 GCA_964421165.1 uncultured Natronomonas sp. | reverse complement strand
GCTGGAGGTGGGTGCCGACGTGGCGAAGGTCAAACACCCCGGCAGTCAGGGGGCGATGGAGGACGCCGTCCGGATGGCCGGCAAGACGAAAGTCGTCATGTCGGGCGGCTCGAAGACGACCGATCGGGCGTTCCTCGAAAGCGTCAAACAGACGATCGACGCCGGCGGGAAGGGGCTCGCCGTCGGCCGAAACGTCTGGCAGCGAGAGAATCCCGAACGGATCCTCGATGCGCTCCAGGCGGTCATCTTCGAGGAAGCGACCGTCGACGAGGCGATCGAGGCGGCCGAATAACGGCAGATGGGAGACGCTATCGACACCATCGTCGAGGCAATCGCGTCGACCGCACCCGAGGTCCGGAGCGGACTCGCGGGCCGTCGAACCTATCAGTCGGGGGCGAACCCCTCGGGTGAAAAACAGCTCGCGGCCGACGTGTACGCGGACGAGCTTCTGGAGGAGCGACTGCTCGAAATCGACGCCGTCGCCGGCTACGCGAGCGAGGAGCGCGAATCTGTCATCCGCGACGAGGGGCGATACTACGTCGCCGCCGACCCCCTCGACGGTTCCTCGAATCTCAAATCGAACAACACGATGGGGACGCTGTTCGGCGTCTACGACGAGCCGCTCCCGGCGAGCGGCCGCGAGCTCGTCGCGAGCGGATTCGTCCTCTACGGGCCGATCACGACGATGGTCGTCGCGCGCGGTGAAACGGTCACCGAATACGTGCTCGAAGACGACGGAACACAGCGGGTCGTCACCGAGGATCTGACGCTTCCGGCCGAACCGACTGTCTACGGCTTCGGCGGTCGCGTACCGCAGTGGACCGATGATTTTTCAGCGTACGTCGAATCCGTGGAGTCGGAGCTCAAACTCCGCTACGGCGGCGCGATGATCGGGGACGTCAATCAGGTGCTCACCTACGGCGGTATCTTCGGGTATCCCGGCCTTCGGGACCGCCCCGAGGGGAAACTCCGACTGCTTTTTGAGGGTCACCCAATCGCCCACATCGTCGAATCGGCCGGCGGAGCGTCATCGAGCGGCGAGCGATCGCTTCTCGACTGTACGCCAGATCGACTTCACGAGCGGACGCCGCTTTTCGTCGGTGACGAGGAGTATATCGATCGGCTGGAAGCGGCGCTCGATTGAACGCGGTTTCGAAGGTGACCGAGCGGGGATTCGATCCCTTATAAGAACGCGATCGCGGCGTCGACGCCGGCGGCGATCCCGACCAAGCCGGCCGCATAGACCGACGATCCGACTAGCGAGGACGCCGAGAATCGAAGCGCGTTCTCGTCGCTCAGTGCGACCGGAACGGTGAGCGACCCGCGAGCGAGCGGGAGCGCGTTCGACAGCGCGACCGCGAACATACCCCAGCGATCGAACCAGTCGAACAACCGACCGCCGTCCGACGAGTCCGCTGGGCCGGGGAGCGACTCGACGGGCAGTTCCGTCCGACGCACGAGCGCGAAGAGCAGAAGTTGACCGAACGTCGCACCGACGACGGCGACGGCGGCGACAGAGAGCAGTCCGAACGCGTCGCTGCCGACCGCGAGCACCGTCGCGACGAAAAGCGTCCGCGTCGGGATGAGTTTTCCGACGAGTGCGCCCTCCAAGACGAACACGACGAGGAGAACGAAGAGGCCGTAGCTCGCGACGAGTTCGACGCCGGCGTCGACAGCCGCAGCGTACATACTCTCGGGTTGGTCGCGTTCGTATATACGTCTTCAGGGAGTTACGGTATCGGGAACCACGGTCGACAGAGCGAAGGACCGATGGCCCGAACTGACGGGTATGATTCAGGAGGGACAGAAAGCGCCCGACTTCGCGGCCCCGGGCGTCGAGTCCGGCGAGCCAGCGGTTTACGAGCTGTTCCGGTCGGTCGAAGCCGGCGACGCCGTCTTGCTGTGGTTCGTTCCGACGACGTATCTCCCGACGGTGACCGCGGAGCTTCGCGCGATCGAGACGGCGGGCTGGCACGGTCTCTCGGGGCTGGACGTGTGGATTCTCACCGCGGATACGATCTATGCGGCGGCGTCGTATGCGGATCGATACGGGTGTTCGATGGCGTTTCTCGGTGACGCAGGCGGGGTCGCCGACTACTACGGCGTCCGGTACGACGAGTGGGAGGGCCACTACGGCGTCCCGAAACGGGCCGTGTTCCTCGTCGATACGAGCTGGGACGTCGGATTCGCGTGGGCGACCGAGAACGCGTTCGCCCCCGTCGATCCCTCACCGGTAGCGCGGATCGCGGAGCCGATCGGAGAGCGGTTTTCGGCGGCCGAGACGGACATCGACGTCGACTACGAGGGGGAGTTCGAGTGACCGCGGCGTACCGCGGAGCGGAAGTCGAATCCGTTTGGACGGGAGCTTTTAACTCGCGGAGGGTGTAGAAGCCCGCATGGCCCGACGAAGCGTACTGTTTTCGCCCGGCGATAAGCCGGAACTGATGAAAAAAGCGCCCGGGACGGGGGCGGATACGATCGTCTTCGATCTCGAAGACGCGGTCGCGCCGGGACGGAAGAGCGAGGCTCGGGACGCTGTCACCGGTGTGATAACCGATCGGTCGTTCGATCCCGACTGTGAGGTGTGCGTCCGAATCAATCCGGATCCGGAGACCGCTTCGGCGGACATCGAATCGATACTGTCGGAGGAGTCTCGTCTCGACGCGGTGATGTTCCCGAAGGTCGAATCGAAAGAGGACGTCGAAACGCTGTACGGGCTGTTGCATCCGCAGGGACGGGAACTACCGGTCATCGCGTTATGTGAATCCGCGCAGGGAATCCTCTCGGCCGAAGAGATCGCCGCCGCTGATCCCGTCGACGCCGTCGCGTTCGGCGCGGAGGATCTGTCAGCGGATATCGGCGCGATCCGAACCGAAGGCGGCGAAGAAGTCTCGTACGCCCGCCAACACGTCGTCTTGGCCGCCGGAGCCGCCGGAATCGACGCCATCGACACCGTGTTCACAGACATAGAGGAGACGGATCGGTTAGCGGAGGAGACGGCGTTCGCGCGACAGCTCGGTTACGACGGAAAGCTGGCGATCCATCCCGCACAGGTCGGCGTGATAAACGACGCGTTCACCCCGAGTCCCGACGACGTCGAGTGGGCGAAACGGGTCTTGGCGGCGGTCGGGGACGCCGAATCGTCCCAGCAAGGTGTCTTTCGTGTGGACGACGAAATGGTAGACGCGCCGCTGATCGCGAGGGCCGAGAATATTATGGACCGATACGAGGCGGCCAGCGATGGCGGTGAGTAGCGATCGGTTCATACGGATTGTTGTACCGATGTAGCGGTCAGCGCCCGCGCCGGATCGGCGCTGACCGATAAAAGAGTACGACAGTCCGTATCAGGCAAATATGACGGTCCGGTTTCGCTCCGTCACTCTTAAACGATGACTCTCCGAGTGCTGAACTATGAGCTCGGACATAAACCCTTTCGAGAGCTTACAGGAGCAACTCGACGATGCCGCCGAATACATCGACGTCGGAGATGACGTGCTTGAGCGCTTAAAAAACCCCGAACGCATTCTCGAGACGAACCTCTCGGTCGAGATGGACGACGGCTCGATCGAGGTGTTTCGCGCGTACCGTTCGCAGTTCAATGGCGACCGCGGCCCGTACAAGGGCGGTATCCGCTATCACCCCGGCGTTACCCGCGACGAGGTAAAGGCGCTGTCGGGCTGGATGGTTTATAAATGTTCGATCGTCGACATCCCGTACGGCGGCGGGAAAGGCGGCATCGTCATCGATCCCCGGGAGTACTCCGAATCGGAGCTGGAGCGCATCACGCGGGCGTTCGCGGAGGAACTTCGACCGATCATCGGCGAGGATCGTGACATCCCCGCGCCGGACGTCAACACCGGCCAGCGGGAGATGAACTGGATCAAAGACACCTACGAGACGCTCGAGAACACCACGGCACCGGGTGTCATCACTGGAAAGGCGATCGACTCTGGGGGATCGGCGGGGCGCGTGGAAGCCACCGGCCGGTCGACGATGCTCAGCGCTCGCGAGGCGTTTAAATACCTTGACAAGAGCCTCCCGGGATCGACCGTCGCCGTCCAGGGCTACGGGAACGCCGGCAGCATCGCGGCGAAACTGCTCGCGGACGACCACAACGCGAGAATTGTCGCCGTCTCGGACTCCTCCGGCGGGATCTACAACCCCGACGGGCTCGACCCCCACGACGTCAAAGCGTTCAAAAACGAGACGGGATCCGTCTCGGGCTACGACGACGCGACCGAGGAGATGACCAACGAGGAGCTCTTGACGCTCGATGTCGACCTGTTGGTTCCCGCCGCGCTCGAAAACGCCATCGACGCGGAACTGGCCGAGGAGGTCAAAGCCGACGTGATCGCGGAAGCGGCGAACGGGCCGCTCACACCCGACGCCGACGGCGTGCTCGCCGACGAAGATGTGCTCGTCGTTCCCGACATCCTCGCTAATGCCGGCGGTGTCACCGTCTCGTACTTCGAGTGGGTGCAGAACCGACAGCGGTTCTACTGGACCGAAGACCGCGTCAACGAGGAGC
>CAYQWI010000180.1:0-4576 GCA_964421165.1 uncultured Natronomonas sp. | reverse complement strand
ACCGCGTACTCGCCGTCGACGAGCGGCGCGGGTTCGCTGTAATCGCGCCGTTCGCCGCTCGACCCGGAGAAGTCGGGGCGAAGGTCGTCGGCGTCGACGTCATCGTCCGATCCGTCAGTATCGGCGTCGATGTCGTCGTCGGGTTCATCACCGTCGTCGGCGTCGTCGATCGGACGCCCCCCATCGGTCGCGGTGAGCGTCGATCGGTTCTCGCCGCCCGGACGGTAATCGACGAGCGGTTTGGCGTCGTGTTCGTCCTCGGCCTCGAAGAAGGCCGTGTAGACGACCGGCCAAAAGTACGCGACGTTGAGTACACCGGAGACCAAGAGCGCGCCGGCGAGATAGTAGCCGACCGGCGTGAACGCCGCGCCCATCTCGATACCGCCGATGAGCAGGTAGTACTTCGAGACGAAGCCGGCGAACAGCGGGATTCCGGCCATTCCGGCCGCAGCGAGCGCGAACGCGCCCAACACGACCGGCATTCGCTTTCCGATCCCCGCCATCTCGGAGATGTAGTCGGTGTGGGTCTCGACGTGGATCGCACCGGCACAGAAGAACAGGGTGAGCTTCATGAACGCGTGCGCGGGGATGTGCAACAGCGCGCCGATGAGACCGTACCAGCCGAAGATACCCAGCCCCAAGACGATGTAGCTGAGCTGTGAGACCGTCGAGTATGCGAGCCGCTGTTTGAGGTGGTCTTTCCGGATCGCGATGACCGACGCCGCGAGCAGCGTGAACGCGGCGACCGCCGAAATAGCGACGCCCATCCCGATCTGGTAAGCCACCTCGGGACCGAACACGTCCAGCGTCACGCGGGCGACGCCGAACGCTCCCGACTTGACGACCGCCACCGCGTGCAACAGCCCGGAGACCGGCGTCGGCGCGACCATCGCAACCGGGAGCCACTGGTGCAGCGGCATCAGGCCAGCTTTGACGCCGAATCCGACAGCGAGGAGCAGATACGCGACCTGAACGATCGATTCGTTCGAGTTCGCGACCTCGGCGAGACCCTCGATGCCGCCGGGTGTGAACGTGACCGTCCCGGCGAGCCAGAAGACGAGGACGGTCCCCGCCAGCACGAGCACGCCGCCGCCGAACATAGTGTAGGCGAGGTACTTCCGGCCGGCCGAGCGCGCCTCGTCAGTTTCGTCGTGGGCGACGAGCGGGTACGTCGCCACCGAAAGCAGCTCGTAAAACAGGAAGATCGTCACGAGATTGCCGGCGAAGGCGATCCCCATCGTCGCCGACAGCGAGGCCGCAAAGGAGGCGAAGTATCGAGTCTGACCGTGCTCGTTCAGCCCGCGCATGTAACCGATGCTATAAAAGGACGTGATGATCCACAGCAGGCTCGCGAGGGTCGCAAACAGCATGCCGAGCGGATCGGCTCTGAGGACGAACTCGATGCCGGCGACGAACTCGCCGGACGAAAAGACGTACGTCTCACCGTTGAGAACGCCGGGTAACATCGCGGCGACGATCGCGAACTTCGCGACCGCGGTGACTATCGTGACGGCCTCCCGGACGTTCGGTCGCCGGTGGGCGGCGAAGATGCCGAACATCCCGAAGAACGATACTAACACGGCGTAGAGTGGGAAGGTATCCATCATAGTGCAGCCTCCAGGAACGGTTCGAGGAACGCTTCAAACGCCGGGCCGGCGAACCCGAGCGCGACGGCGGCGACGGCGAGCGCGGCGACGACGAACACCATCCCGAACGAGACGGGACGGTCACTCTCGCCGCCGTCCGAAAGCAGTCGGACGCCGTCGGCCGGAACCGCACCGTCGATGTCCTCAGCGGGCGTGAAGTACATCGACTCCAGCAGGCGGGCGACGTACAAAAGCGTCAACAGCGTACTGAAGAAGATCACGGCGGCGACGATCGGCGCGCCCGCTTCGATCGCCCCCCACGCGATGTACCACTTGCCGAGGAAGCCGATCGACGGCGGAATCCCGACGAGCGCCAACAACAGCAGGCCGATCGATGCGACCGTCACGGGCGATCGATAGCCCAGGTTCGCGTACTGACGAACCGTTCGGACGCCGTAGGCGGTCGCGAGGATTCCGACGCCGATGAACAGCGCCGTTTTCATCAGGCCGTGGCCGATGAGGTGAATGACGGCACCCAAAAGCGCCTGTTCGGTCGCGAGTCCGAGCGCTGCGACGATCATGCCGAACTGTGCGACAGAGGAGTACGCCAACATCCGCTTCACGTCCGGCTGGATCACCGCCAGCACGGAGCCGGCGACGATGCTCACCGTCGCGAGCGCCACCAGGGCGTCCGCAGCGAGCGGAACCGCCGCGAAGAACTCCGGCGTGTAGACGGTGTAGATGAGGCGGGCGAGCGCGTACGCGCCCATCGTCGAGACGAGACCGGAGATATACGCGGTAACCGTATCCGGCGATTCGGCGTAGGCGTCGGGCATCCAGGTGTGGAGCGGGAAGATCGCCGCTTTCACCGACAGCCCGACCGCGATGAAACAGAACGACGCGATCACGAGCGGATCGGCGTATCCGACCGTTTCGGGGATCGCCGTCGAGAGCTCCGCCATGTTGAGCGTCCCCGTCGCGACGAAGACGTAGCCGACGCCGACGAGATACAGCGACGCGCCGGCGGTTCCGATGAGGAGGTACTTCAGCGCCGCGAGCGCCGAGCGACCCGAGCGATCGGAGGCGACCAGCGCGTACGTCGCCAGCCCGACGATCTCGAGGAAGACGAACATGTTGAACACGTCGCCGGTGAGACTGACGCCCATCAGACCGCCACAGAGCAACAGATACGCGCTGTAAAACGCGTTCCGGCGCGGACCGCCGCGGCGAGCGTAGCCCAATACGGTCAACGTGACGACGGCGATCAGCGCAATCACCGACGCCGAAAGCCCGTCGGCGACCAACTCGATGCCGTACTCCCGCGGATAGCCGCCGAGGTTATGGACGTATCGACCCTCCGCGGCGACCTGCAGGACGACGTAGCCGGCCAGAGCGGTTTCGATCGCGGCCGTGCCGAGCGCGACCGGCCAACCGATCGAATCGAACTTGAGTCCCAGCAGTAGCGGTAGCGTCGCCGCGAGGATCGGAACCGCGACGAGCAGGGCGAGTTCGGGGTTACTCATCGATGACCTCCCGAAGCGTGTTCTCGTTCAGCGTTCCGTACTCCGTGTAGAGTCTGACGATCAACGCGAGCCCGACGGCGGTGAGACTGACGCCGACCACGATGGCAGTCAGCACGATGACGTGTGGCAAGGGACTCGCGTACTCACCGACTGTGCCCCCCTCCTGTGGGATGACTGGAACCGACCCGCCCTGAACGTACGCGGTCGCGACGAAAAACAGGAAGATCGCGCTCTGAAAGAGGTTCAGACCGATCACTTTTTTCACGAGGTTGGGGCTCGCGATCATCATGTACAGCCCGATGGAGAGCACGATCGCGAACGTCGCGTAGGCGTACCGCGTCGAAAGCGCATCGAGCATCAGCGGCGCGAGCGTCACGTCTCGTCACCTCCCGGGTCGTATCCGGTGGCAGTGAGGAAGAACAGCCCCATGATCACGCCGGAGACGATGGCAGCGACGCCGCCGATCTCGATCGCTTCCATGCCCCACTTCGTCGCGTCGGGGCCGAGGAACGGTTCGTAGAGGCCGTACTCGAGGAACGCACCGCCCAGCGCGAGCGTCCCGAGGCCGACGCCGACGAAGACGATGACGCCGCCCGCAGCGAGCCCGGTTATCAACCCGGTCCCGACCCACTCGCGGGTCGGCTGTACGCCGAACGCGAACGCCAACATCAGAACGACGACGCCGATGAGAGCGCCTCCTTGGAACCCGCCACCGGGCGAATCCGCACCGTGGAAGGTGATAAACAGACCGTACGTGAGAACGAACGGCGCGACGATTCGGACGGCGGTCATAATGATCTCGCTTTCGGTGTAGGGGCGTTGGCGGTCGGCTTCGCTCATAGGAACTCACCTCGGTGAAGCACGACGACGACGGCGACGCCGGCGGCGAACACCACGACTGCCTCGCCGAACGTATCGAATCCACGGTAGGCGGCGAGGACGGCCGTAACAGCGTTCGTGACCCCGGTCTGTCGGTACGTTTCGGTGATGTAATGCCCAGTGACGAACTCGCCGGGGGTTCCGGCCGCTCCGGTCACGGGGGTCGCCTCGCCGAGGAAGTTCTCGACGGGAACCGAACCGACGGTGACGAGCAAGACGGCCGCGAGGCCGATCGAGAGCGTCGCCGCGGGCCAGTGGACTTTCGCGAAGACGTCCTCGACGCGCGGCCGCGTCGTCTTCGCGATCGTGACGAGCAACAGGATCGTCGTCACGCCCGCGCCGATCGCGGCCTCGGTCAGGCCGACGTCCGGTGCGAGCAACAGCGTGTAAAACAGCGCCATGCCGAGGCTGTAGGCGGCGAAGACGATGATCGCCGAGAGCGTATCGCGCAACAGCGCGGTCGCGGTCGCGGTGACGATCACGAACGCCGCGAGGGCGAGGCCGACGACGCTCATCGTCTCTCGTCCCCCTCGGTCCACGGTTCGATCCCTTCTTCGTAGGCAGCACTCGCCGCCGCGTGCGCCGCTG
>CAYQWI010000179.1:0-4606 GCA_964421165.1 uncultured Natronomonas sp. | reverse complement strand
GGGATTTCGCGGATATGTTTTCCACGGGGTGGCGAGAGCTCGCGACGGAGTGTGGCTTCCGTTCGGGGGCGGCGCTTCCGTTGCGTCACGACGACGTCCTCTATGGGATCCTCGCGGTTTATCACGCGGAACCGAACGCGATCGACGACAGCGAGCGAGACCTGCTCCTCGAACTCTCGGAGACGCTCGCGTTTGCGATCCATCACACGGAAGTGAAAAAGGCGTTGAGCGCCCCGACGGTAACCGAAGTAGAGCTCGAACTGACCGACTCACAATATTATCTGATGGATCTTCTTTCGGAAGCTGCCTCCGACATTTCTACGGCTGAAATCACTGTCGATGGAACGCATCGATACACCGATGCGCTCACGATGCAGTATATCACGCTTTCGAACATTCCCCTAGAGCGGTTTATCGAGGCTGCGGAGTCACATTCTACCGTCGAAGAGATGACGATAATCGACGACGGCGAGCCAGCCAGAGTCCAACTCGCCGTTACGCAGACACCGCCCGAGGTGACGCTTACAACGCGTGCTGCGGTGGTTGGCTCCTCGACTGTCAAGCCGGATCAAGTTACGCTACATCTTGAGCTCCCCCCCAAAGGGGATCTCTCCGACGTGGTGGCAGCGATCGAACAGAAGCATGGCGACGTGTCCGTTCGATCGAAAGTCGTCGCCGAGCAATCCGAGAACGATTCGAGCTGGGGATCGCCGGTCGAATCGGCCGACCTCACCGAAAAGCAGGCAGCAGCGTTGCGGGCAGCCTTTCATCACGGATACTACGAACAGCCGCGAAAGAGTTCGGCGGCCGAAATCGCCGACTCGCTCGGCGTTGCACATTCGACGTATCTCCAGCATCTTCGAACCGCCCAACAGAAGGTGTTCGCTCACATCTACACCACCGCGAACACAGAATCAATGAGCGAGGATGGCTCCGAGTAATGCCTGACGAAAACGGAGGGTCGGTGTTTCGGCGCGTTTGTGAAGAGATCCCTGGTGCCGTCTGGATCAGACCGTACGATATGGGCCGAATCAGCTACGTCAATCGGGAAACTGAAGAGATGTTTGGTATCGACCGGCAACACGTTTACCACGATCCAGACGTGTACGTCGAGCGGATCCATCCAGAAGACCGTGGGCGGTATCGATCGCTGCTCGAAACGGCTCGCGATCGGGCACTCGACGACGGCGTCGCGGAGCGCCGGGAGATCGAATATCGGCTTCGGGATGATCAGATGTCGACCCGAATACTAGAGGTGATTTTTCCCGTACGGAACCGTGACGGTGCGTTGCTCTCGTGGGCCGGTTTCGCACGAGATGTAACCGATCAACAAGCCCGTGAAGAAGTGCTTGAACTACAGACTGACCAACTGGAACTGTTAAACGAGGTCGTTCGTCACGACATCCGAAATGAGGTCACCCTCGGGCTCGATATTATTCGATCAGCAACGCGACAGGGCTCAATTACCGAGGAGAATCTCGAACGGATCCAGGACATCTTGAGCCACGTCGCCGAACTGACCGAGACTGCCCGCGACATGACGGAGATGATCACGACCCTTTCGGACGAACCGGATCCGGTCCCGCTCGCTCCGGTGCTCAAGCGGGAAGTTGCCAAGGCCTCTGCGATCTCTGAGGAAGTGACAATCGCTATCGAGGACGACATTCCAGATGTCGAAGTTCGAGTCAATGAACTGCTTTCGGCTGTGTTTCGGAACCTGTTGACGAACGCGATCCAACACAGCGACAGGGATGATCTGACAATCACGGTTTCGACGACCATGCTCGATGAGCGGATCGCGGTCCACATCGCCGATGACGGGCCGGGAATCCCGGACAACAAAAAGGAACTGGCGTTCGAGAGCGGACAGACCCTCGTCGGGAGCACTGGGACTGGGTTCGGCCTGCCGCTTGTGGAGACGCTGTTAGAGCAGTGCGGCGGGGATATCTATCTGTTTGATAACGAACCGCGCGGGAGCGTTTTCACCGTACTACTCCCGCTTACAGACGCCGATCGATGAGTGAGCCAGTAGCCTCCTTCTGGGCGTTTCACCCGAGCGTCACGGGGACCGTCTTCATTCCGAACCCGAGTTGTTCGTCGGCTCGACCTTCTTTCCGGTCGCTTTCGGGACGACGCGGTGCGTTCCGTCGACCCACTCGCGATCCAGTTCTCGCCCCTCGAAGAGCCGGTCCAGAAAGACGGCCAACCCGGCGACTTCGGAGTGGGGCTGATTCGTGACGCCGACGTTGTAATCGGCCCGCTCGTAGATGTCGAACGAGACTTTCTCGGCCCCGACGATGATTAGCACCGGCCCTTCGGCGTGTGCGTCTCTGATAGCGGATTCGACCTCCTGTATCGGTAGACCGTACATCGTCAGATGGACGACGATCCCGTCCCACGAACTGAGAACCCGTTTCGGACTGTCCGTGAGTTCGACGTCGAACGGTCCCCCGAACCGATCCGTAATGTCCTCGATCGTCTCCTTCGATCCGGAGGCGGCCCCCGCGATGATGGCTCTGTCGGCTCCGAGCGCCCGGGCGGTGAGTCCGACGTGGGTCGTCATCCGGTTGTCGCGACCGGGGCGGTGGCCGAGCCGAAGGACGGCGACCTCGTTTTCCGTTCGCATACCCGGCCATTCGTGGGCACACGTTAGGGGATTTCGATCGGCGAGACCCTGATTCGCCGTCGAAAGCGAGCAGCCGGAACCGTTTTGATCGATTGCGCACAACAGCGTGATATGAGCGAAGAGCAGTCTGAAGCTGTCATCAAACGATTCGACGAGATAGACCCACAGTCGCTTTCTGAGGCCGAGGGCGTCAGCAAGGCGGTCATTCTCGATGAGTCCGACGGCGCGCCGAACTTCCGAATGCGCCGATACTTCCTCGAACCCGGCGCGGAAGTTCCAAAGCACACGAACGGCATCGAACACGAGGTCCACACCGTCGCCGGCGAGTACGTCGTCGGGATCGACGGCGAAGAACACCGCGTGAGTGAGGGCGACTCGCTTTTGATTCCGCCGGGAACCGTCCACTGGTTCCGAAACGAGAGCGACGAGGAGAGTTCGTTCATCTGTATGGTCCCCAACGGCGACGCCGATATCAAACTCGAAGAGGACGCGTAGCGACGCCTACACCGAGAACGGCGTCCGTGCGGTTATGTCGCGTTCCCTGACGCGGAGCGTCGCCTCGGCCGTGTAATCACCGGGCGTCGGGGACGGCCACTCGGATTCAAAAGCGGCAGTCTCACCCGGCTGGAAGTCAGCCGTCGTGATCGCCTGTGTGAACGCTCGATCGTCGCTGTATCGCCACACTTCACGATCGTCGTCATCAAAAACGGCGAAATCAGCCCGACAGGCGTCTCGAAACGTGAATTCGACGGTCGTATCGCCGGCGTTGACGATAGAAAAGCGGAATCGGACGCCGTCTCCGACGGTCACCTCCAGCGACGTTTCGAGCATGTCCGCCATTCGAGTGCCCGAATAAAAGGGTTATCCCGAAGCCGGGTCGGCAGTGATAACGGCTAAATCCCTCGATCGACTACGGCACGGTGTGCAGATCGTCGGGTACGATCGAGGCGTCGGGGAGTCACCGGAGCCAGCGCTTTTGCTCGCCCGAGACGGGCTCGTCGAGCGCGAACCGCTTTCACCCGGACGAAGCCTCTCGTACGTGCTCGGCGAGCGACGATGCGCCGGGGCGATCGACGGAGACGAGCACATAGCGTGTCGGGACCCGGCGGGCCCCTACTGTCCGATGCACGATTCGACGTGGGTCTGTGCGAGATGTACCGGAACGTGTCTCAAAGCCGAGATGGACTGTTATACCGAGCACGCGATCTATCTGGCCGCGTTCGCGCCGTCGACGTTCAAAGTCGGGGTGACGGGACGATCCGATCCGCTCGTCCGTCTTCGCGAGCAGGGCGCGGACCGGGGCGCGATCATACGCCGAGTCGAAGACGGTCGGATCGCCAGAGAGATCGAGGCCGACATCGCGGCGTCGACGCCGATCCCGGATTCGGTTCGCGTCGGAACGAAGATCGAAGGAGTGGGCCGAACGGTCGACGAGGCGGCGTGGGAGCGCCTGCTCGACGGGTTCGGCGTCGAATCCGTCCACGAGTTCGAGTACGGCCTCGATCTCGACTCGACGCCCCTCGCCGAAACGCTCGCGTCCGGAGTCGTCCTCGGAACGAAAGGTCGAATCGTCGTACTGGAGCGCGGTGGCGAACGGTTCGCGGTCGATATGCGGTCACTTGTCGGTCACGAGGTTCGCGCCGGGACGACCACGCGGGAACTACAGTCCAGTCTCAGCTCGTTCGAGTGAGGACGCCGATCCGCGATCCGGAGAACCTGTGGACTTTTTTATCCCGAGTCGAAAGGTGGCGTATGACGGACGAAGAAGCACCCGAGGCCGAAGGCGGCGACGAGGAGAACGGCGAGGAAAAATCGTTCCGAGAGCGCGTCGAGGAGATCAGACAACAGCGAGCCGAGGAGGGTGAAGGAGAAGACGGCGAGGGGATGAGCCGCGAGGAGAAGATGCAAGAGATGATGGGCGGCGGCGGCGGTCCCGGCGGCATGGGCGGCAACCCCTTCGCACAGATGATGGGCGGCATG
>CAYQWI010000178.1:0-4646 GCA_964421165.1 uncultured Natronomonas sp. | reverse complement strand
CGAAGGGCTGATTACACGCCGCCCCTTTGTACGACCGAATGTTGTCGTCTACGTGGAAACGAGATATCGCGAGCGGTCTCATAGTTCTCGTTCCGCTCCTCGTTACTGCCTACGTCGTCGCGTTCGTTTATCAGGCGATCGCGAACCTCCCGTTTCTCGAAGCCACCCTCGTCGGGCTCCCGGTCATGGTCCGAGTTCTGGTCACGCTGTTGCTTTTCGGGCTACTCGTCCTCGCCATCGGGTACCTGATGCGGACGACCCTCGGGGACCTGCTCGAAGAGACGCTGGACGGCGTGATGAACCAGCTTCCCGGGCTTCGTGTCGTTTACAACGCCTCGAAGATGGCGGTCGAAACGGCCGTCAGCGGACCTGACGAACTTCAGACGCCGGTCAAACTCGAAACGTGGAACGGAATGCGAATGACGGCCTTCAAGACGGGGAAATCGACCGACGACGGTCGAGACGTGCTCTTTTTACCGACCGCACCGAACATCACGACCGGGTTCGTCGTCGAAGTCGAAGCGGACCGATACACCGAAATCGACGAGACCGTCGAGGATTCACTGACTCGGATCCTCAGCGCCGGATTCGGTGAGAGCAAGGACCGTGGGATCCGAATCGATGTCAGCGAGGAATCGCTTTCGGCTCGGTACGGTGAGTCTTCCCCGAAGAACGACCGATCGGACGTTTCACCGCCGGAGAACGATTGATCTGACAGTTCCGTGGACGAGTTCGACGAACTGTGGCACCTTGGTCGATTTTATAGGTACATACTCCGAGACGGAACAGCGAGAATCAGTTTTCGGCACGTTCATGGCTACGAGTGGACAACGCCTTACCAGTGAGTCGATATCGGAACTTCGGATTGTTCCTCCTTCTCTGTTTTATCTGGGGAACGACGTTCGTCGCGATAAGCGCAGGGCTGTTGCACTTCCCGCCGGTTCTGTTCGCCGCGTTTAGATACGACATCGCGGCGATGTTGCTTCTGGCGTACGTTTATTACGCGAACGAGACGTGGATTCCGCACGGCCGGAACGAGTGGTTGGAAGTCGCTATCGGAGCGGTGTTTATTATAGCGGCGTATCACGCGTTCCTCTTTGCCGGACAACAGCACACGACCGCTGCAACTGCTGCGATCCTCGTGAGCCTCACTCCGGTTCTTACGACTGGGTTTTCACGAGTGTTCGTCCCCGAAGACGCACTGACTCCAGTCGGGGTCCTCGGTCTCCTGTTCGGCGTCGCCGGCGTCGTCGTTATCGCACGCCCGACCCCCGGCGATCTGCTATCGTCCGACGTGATCGCAACGGGACTCATCTTCTGTGCTGCCTCGGCGATGGCCCTCGGGAGCGTCCTTTCGCGCAGAATCGAGTCATCGCTTCCCACGCTCACGATGCAGGCGTGGGCGATGCTCGGCGGGGCGTTGCTCATGCACGGCGTGAGCGTCTCGATGGGAGAGCCGATCGTGTTCGAGGCCTGGACCCATCCGGAAGCTCTCGGATCGTTGATTTTTCTTGCGATTATCTCGAGCGTCCTCGGTTTCTTTTTATATTTCACCCTGCTCGAAAAACTCGGTCCAGTCGAGCTCAATATGGTCTCGTACGTCGCCCCGGCCATCGCCGCCGTCGTCGGATGGCTCTATCTCGGTGAAGGTATGTATCTCTCGACCGTGTTCGGGTTTCTGCTCATCGCTGTCGGATTCGTTCTCACGAAACGGCGGTTGATCGCTCGGGAGCTTTCCGCAGTACGATCGGGGCCGACAGCCGATAGGGAGTATCGGGGAGAATGATAAGTTTTCCCGAGTGAGCTCGACACAGCGCCGACGGACGGGCACCGAAATCCACGCTCGGCTACGATACTCCCCGTGAATGACCCCACCGCGGATACCGTACCCGTCGATGTTGATTGCAACTAATGTTTAATAAGCGTCCACAACATGGTACACACCTGAATGCTAACGATTGTCATAGTTTCGTTTCACAGGACCTCCGGATGAGCGGAGCGGCTGGCATGATTCGTGTCCTCCACGTTGACGACGACCGCAGCCTCTGTGGGTTGACGAAGCAGCTCCTCGAACGGGAAGACGGGCGAATGAGCGTCGAAACGGCGACGAGCGTCAGCGACGGCTTAGATATTCTATCCAGCGGCAGTATCGATTGTATCGTCTCCGATTACGAGATGCCCGAACAGGACGGGATCGAATTTCTTCAGCGTGTTCGCGAGGAGTATCCGGATCTCCCGTTTGTCTTATTCACTGGAAAGGGGAGCGAAGAAATCGCGAGCGAGGCGATTTCGGCGGGCGTCACCGACTATCTCCAGAAAGAGGGAGACACGAGCCAATACGCCGTTCTCGCAAATCGCATCGGGAATTCGGTCGACCAGTTTCGTTCGAAACACGCCCTCGAGGAGAGCGAAAAGCGACTCTCCCTGTTCATCGAACAGTCCCCACTCGGGGTGATCGAGTGGGACGACGGCTTCGATGTCGCCCGTCTCAACGACGCTGCCGAACGTATTCTCGGATACACCGAAGACGAACTACTCGGAGAATCGTGGGAGACCATCGTTCCCCCGTCGGACGAAGACGCTGTCTCGGGTGTTGTAGATGAGCTGCTGAGAGGGGAGGGTGGGTATCACAGCATCAACGAGAATATCCGGAAAGACGGGACGAGAATCGTCTGTGAGTGGCACAATCGTGTGGTCACCGACGAAGACGAAAACGTCGTCGCCATCTTTTCACAGATTCACGATATCACCGACCGAAGAGAGCAAAGACGGGAGCTCAAAAAGACCTCCGCGTTGCTGTCGACGCTGTTCGATGCACTTCCCGTCGGTGTGCTTGCCGAGGACAGCTCACGAAACGTGCTGGCGGTGAACCATCGCCTGTTCGAGCTGTTCGGAATGACGGATGCACCGGAGGACGTTATCGGAGCCGACTGTGAACGGTTAGCCGAAGACGTCTGTGAGATATTCGCCGATCCGACCGACTTCGTCGAACGGACAAACGAGTTGGTCGACGAACAGCGATCTGTAGACGGCGAGGAACTGCGCCTCGAAGACGGTAGTGTGATGGCCCGGAGTCATCGACCGACCGAACTCCCGGACGGCGAGGGACATCTGTGGGTCTATCACGACGTGACCGAACGACGCAGGCGAGAGCGGAGACTGGAAGCGTTAAACGAGATGACACAGGAGTTGATGAGTGCGGAAACACAAGACGAGGTGGCCGAAATCGGTGTGAACGCCGCGAGAGATATCCTCGGTCTCGAAGCGAACGCGATTCACGTCTACGACGAAGATCGGTCCGGACTCGTTCCGATCGCGGCGACGGACGCCGTACGCGAACTCGTCGGGACGCTACCGACGTTTACCGGGGACGACAGCATCGCCTGGCGCGTGTACGAACGGGGGGAACCGCTGGCACTGGACGACGTTTACGACGATTCGGACGTGTATAACCCCGAAACGCCGGTTCGAAGCGAGATTCATCTCCCGATCGGTGAGGTCGGTATCTTGATCGCCGGATCGCCGACACCGGAGGCGTTCGATCAGCAGGATCTCGTTCTCGGCGAGATTTTGGCCGGAAACGTCGCGACCGCGCTCGAACAGGTCGGCAGAACGGAGGAGATCCGTGCTCGTGAGAACGAACTCGCCCGCCAAAACGAACGCCTCGACGAGTTCGCCAGCGTCGTCTCTCACGATCTTCGAAATCCACTGAACGTGGCGTCGGGACGATTAGAGCTCCTCCGTGATGAGTACGAGAGCGAACACATCGACGAGATCGATCGGGCCCACACGCGCATGAATACACTCATCGAAGATCTGCTCGAGTTAGCCCGGCAGGGAAATCGAGTGAGCGAGACCGAACCGGTCGATCTCTCGGAGTTGACACAACGTTGCTGGCGACACGTTGAGACCGAAAACGCTACGGTTGTGACCGATACGACCCGTCGAATCGACGCAGATCGAAGCCGACTCCAGCAACTGCTCGAAAACCTCTTCAGAAATGCGGTCGAACACGGCGGGGACGACGTTTCCGTCACCGTCGGTGAGATCGATGATGGGTTCTACGTCGAAGACGACGGGCCGGGGATCCCGGATGACGACCGCGAAGACGTATTCACCGCGGGGTACTCGACGACGGAGGGTGGCTCGGGGTTCGGCTTGAGCATCGTCAAAGAGATCGCCGACGCCCACGGGTGGGAGATTCGTATCGAGGAGAGCAAGGCGGGCGGTGCTCGATTCGAGATCACTGGCATCGACCACATCGACTGATCAGCTGTCGGATGTTAATCAGCCGTGGGCGGCTGTCCGTGACGCACTGCCCGCATCGACATAACCGTCGTGTACATGATCGCGGCTGCCACGACGACGGCGGCCCCGATAACGAGCGTCAGGCCCATCGTCTCTAGCAGTTCGCTTCCGAGATAGGACCCGACCTCGCCGATTCCGACGGCGGTCGCACCGACGAGCAACATTCCACCGAAGTAAATCTTGATACCGTCGGCGTCGACGACGGCGGTCGCGGCCGATCCGATCCGCGCCCCGAGCGCGCTTCCGAGCAAGAGCGGTGCGACGATTCCGAGATCGACGCCACCCCCCTGCCCGTACAGATAGCTACCGATCGCACCCGAGAAGACGATCTCGAAGAG
>CAYQWI010000177.1:0-4658 GCA_964421165.1 uncultured Natronomonas sp. | reverse complement strand
CGGCCATCTCGGGGCCGAGAACGATGTGGCTCCCACCGATGCTGATCAGCGCCCACAGCATCGACGGTCCGAAGTGATTTTTGAAAAACCCCGACCAGTCGCTGGACGGGTAATCGAGGTCGACCGCCTCCTCACCGCTCGACATTTCGTCCTCCGATCGTTCGGTTTCTATCTTGTTCTCCGAGCGTTCGCTTCCGAACCGAACGATCGATTCGGTCCAGTAGGTTGTGAATACTCTGCGCCATCGGTGTAGCCGAACATTATGGAGTGTCTACTTATACTATCTGTCTTCGGCCGGACCCGTCCGACGAAGGACATCCCCGACAACCGGCGGGGTTTTGTGTTCCCCGTTGTACACGTTCGTATGAATATCCGCCCGAACGAACTCGAAGACCGACTCGAACGTGACGAGCAACTGTTCGTGCTCGATATCCGTCCGGAGGAGGTGTATCAAAAGCGGTCAATCGAATCGAGCTACAGCATCCCGTGCTATGACGCCCTCCGCCGGGGCGACGATACCCCGTTGCAAAAGCGGCTCGACGAACTCCCGAACGACGGGACGATCGTCGTCGTCTGCAAGCAGGGAATCGTCGCGAAACGGGCGACACAGCTACTGACTGCGGAGGGATACGACGCGGTTACGCTCGCCGGTGGAATGGGCGGATGGCAGGGGTACAAAAACGGAACTGTTGGATACAAAATTCGGAAACTGTTGTGGCGAATCTTCTAACCGACCGTTGAATGGAGATGTCCCCCGGCCATTAGACCAGCTCATCAGGTAGTTTTTCGGCGTGCCTAACCAGAAGTTCTAACGAGGGCTCGATAGCCTCGAACTGCGGTCCACGCGCGACTTTGCCGTTCTCTTGATCCCACTGTACATACTCCATCTCCTCCAGTTTCGGGAGGTGGTTGTGGGCCAGCTGGATATGGACCCGCTCTTGGTCAGTTCCGTCTTCGGACACCGCATCCGAAAGCGGCAGCGTCTCCTCTCGATCACAATTCAGCAACTCTATAAGCAGCTGTCGTCGGTGTCTATCACCTAACGCCTCAAACAGTTGATCGGACATCTGCGGACGTTCGATCGGGAGCTACAAAGTATAACACACGTTACCGAACGTTATACACAAGTAAACGGAACTCACAGGGGTTATCGTAGCCACCCGAAGAGTTCGAACCCCATTTTTCGGCATTGTATCTTGGTCCGTCGCGAGGAAACTACGAACGTCTACGATAATCCCTATCACAAGGCCCCGTTCGTGATCAAACAGCGGTTTCCGGACGCTCCGGGTCTTCACGACGCTCTATGAACTGCTTGATAACGCGCTCTTCGGCCCGGTGAAGCGTTTCGCTACAGGTCGATTTGGCGACGCCGAGTGTCTCCGCGAGTTCCTCTTGGGTACAGCGACGCGGCGTGTCGTAGTAGCCGAGTTCGGCGGCCGTTTCGAGGATCTCCCACTGGTTGTCGGTGAGCAGCTCCTCGGATTCGACTTCCTCGTAAATCGAATCGACGGTGAACGGGATCCCGAGCTCTTTGAGGTGTTCACCCAACTTCGAGAGCCGGTCTCTGGAGGCCGTCACCTCCCAGACGACGTTCCCGTCCTGTATGGTAAACGGCATCTCGACCGGGACGCCCGAACGCTGTAACGGCTCCAAAAGCAGCGGCATGGTCGTCTCGAGTTGGACGAGGGTCTGTTCGTCGCTGCCGTTTAACCGTTCGATTTCGGCGATGCTGTCGTAGGAGGCCATCTCATCGAGTGCGGCGTCGGTATCCGGTGCGGATACTTCGGTGAGCGCGACGCCGCGGTCGCCGTTTCGGACCGCAGCGAGGACACGAATCCGCATCCGCGGGTGTTGGCGGGAGAGGTCGCCGATCCAGATCACGTCCGGGACGGTAAGCGTGAGAGTGGCTCGTGCCATCGGCTCACCCACCCGTTGAACGGCGCATCGAGAACGAATTGGTCGTCGCTGTCTCTCGTCGTCTCATATGCGAACAGTGAGTACGAACGTTTAAAAGACCCTCATCGAATCCCACACCGCTGTATTTCCGAACCAGAGCGCTCAAAACGGACTATTTTGGTAGAATCGGCTCTTCCAGCGCGTAGAACGGGCTTTCGGATCGACACGACTACGAGATGCGCGTCGAGACGGCTCTGTCACATCACCAAAGCGATCCCGTCAACGACCGGTTGTCATAGGGAGTATCGTCGCCAACCGGGGATTTCGATGCCCATCTGTCGGCGCTGTCTCTCGATCTATCCGAGGGAAATCTTACGATAATTCCTATCAGAGGTGGAAGCGGCGTTTCGGGAGATAACGTCACTCGAAGCGGCTGTATCCGCCGATTTAATTTTTAAAATCCGCGAGCGACCGGATCGAATTCAACACGACGAGCGTGCTCGACGTCGCCATCGCCACGGCGGCCAAAAGCGGGTTCAGCAGGCCGAACGCCGCGAGCGGGATCGCGATCCCGTTGTAGACGAACGCCCATCCGAGGTTCTGTTTGATCCGGCGGTTCGTGCGGGAGGCGATGTGGAACGTCTCGGGAACGGATCGGAGATCGTCGTTGACGACGACCGCGTCCGCGGCGTCGCTTGCGAGCTTGGTTCCGCTCGCCAGCGCGACTCCGACGTCGGCCGCGGCCAGCGCCGGCGCGTCGTTGCTTCCGTCTCCGACCATCGCGACGCTTCCGCTCGCTTGCAACCGTCGAACCGTTTCGGCTTTCGCTTCGGGCGGAACGCCTTCGAACACTCGATCGACCCCTTCGACGGACCGAAACCGATCCGCGCTCGCTCCTTCGTCGCCGGTCAAGACGACGATCTCGCGACCGTCGGAGAGCGTCTCGACTGCTTCCCGCCACTCCGGACGAGGTGTATCACCGACGACGACGACGCCGCGGGTTCGTCCGCCCCAGCCGACGACGACCGGAACGTCCCCGTCAGCGCGGGCGTCTTCGATTCGGTGGGCGAACTCGTCACCGATCGAATATCCCCGATCGCGAAGCAGTTCGGGATGTCCGACGACGACCGCCTCGCCGTCCACGAACGCGCTGACGCCTCGCGTCTCGCGCTGAAACGAACTCGGTTCGGCAGCCGAGACGGATCCCGATTCGATTCGAGTCCCCCCGTCCGTCGCGGCCGTGTCTGGTGCCACGCCCCCGTTGAGTTCGGAAGCGCGTTCGACGATCGCTTCCGCGATCGGGTGTTCGGAGAGCGTTTCGACCGCGGCGGCGCGTTCGAGAACCTCGTCGGGCCGGTCGGCGTCCACCGAGATGACGGACATCGATCCCGTCGTCAGCGTCCCGGTCTTATCGAGAACGACGGTTTCGACGTCGGGTGCGTCCTCGAAGATCGCCTCGGTCACGACGACGATTCCGCGCTCGGTCGCTGTTCCGACGCCGCTCGCGATCGCCAGCGGGGTCGCGAGTCCGAGCGCGCACGGGCACGAGACGATGAGAACGGTCAAGCCGACAAGGAGTGCGGTGGTGATAGTCCCGCCGACCAGAAGCGTCAGTCCGCTCACGAGGATCGCGACGACGATGACGAGCGGGACGAAGATCGTTGCGAGGCGATCCGCGAGTCGCTGAACGCCCGGTGAAGAACTCTGGATCGACCACAGCAACTCCACGAGTCGGTCGAGCGTGCTCTCGGCGTCATCGTCGACTTCGACGATCAGCGGCGCGTCGGTGACGACGGTGCCGCCCGCGACTGTATCGCCCGGCCGCTTGCTGAGGGGAGTCGACTCGCCGGTGATGAGCGACTCGTCGACGGCGGCGGTTCCGTCGTGGACCACGCCGTCGAGCGGGATGCGCTCGCCCGGGCGGACGAGCAGGTGCTCGCCCGGTTCGACGGCGTCGAGCGACACCGTTTCGCCGTCGTCCGCCCTGCGGGCGTGTGTCACCTGTTTCTCGGTCAACTCCGAGAGGAGGCCGACGGCGCGCTGTTTGATCCGGCTCTCGTAGTAGCTCCCGCCGGTCACGACGAGGATGATGGCGACCGAAACGTCGAAATACAGATCCGTTCGGCCGACGCCCATCGCGAGGGTGCTGTAGGCGTACGCGCTGCAGGCTGCGAGCGCGACTAACAGGTCCATGTTCGGCGCGCGGGCCCGCACGCTGACGTACGCCCCCCGGAGGATCGGCCATCCCGTATAAAAGAGGACGAACGACGTCATCAGCCAGATGTTCGCGAAGACGTAGAGTCCGTCGTAGCCGCCGAACTCGACGACGGGATCGTATCCGAAGTAGGTCGGGTACAGAAACAGCGCGTACCACATCATCACCATCATTCCGAAGAAGCCGCCGCCGGCGAGGAATTTCACCGTCTCGTTGACATCGCTATCAGGGCGGCCGTCAGACCGCTGTCCTGCCGTGTAGCCGTATCCGGAAAGCAGTGTCGGGATATCCCCTTCGTCGAGCACGTCCGGGTCGTAGCGGACGCGGACAGTGTCGGTCGCATAGCTGGCCTCGACGTCGTAAATTCCGTCATCGGCTTTTGCTCTCCCCTCGATGAACGCTTCACACGTGGTACAGTGCATCCCGTCGATGGAGAAGAATGCCGATTCGCCATCGTCGCTGTCGACGGTCGCTTTCGACCCCGACCCTCGGCTGTCGATCGCGTCTCGAACCGCCTCGGCTTCGGCGTCTTCGAGATCACCTAGCG
>CAYQWI010000176.1:0-4659 GCA_964421165.1 uncultured Natronomonas sp. | reverse complement strand
AGAGCGCCGCGGACACGCTCTTTTGTGGTGGATGTGGCGATCGACGACGTTTGGAACACCATGCCGATTTTTGTATATCGACATATGATTTATACGTTCGGTGCGGAACACGTCTCGTTCGCTGTTTCCGAGTAGATCTCGGTGAATCGCCACTCATTCGAGCACACTCTCCTCCGATCTAGCGCGCGCGTCGGAGTCGGCGAGGTTCGTTTCGATCACCCCGACGGGATCGCCGATAGATAAACACGCACGTACTTGATAGGGTAGAGACAGACGCCGCTCGTGGCCCTGAACACCTACACAGAGCACTATCCGACACGAGTGGCCACACGACGATCGCTCCCTTCTGCGCTTGATCGCAGTTCGTTGAGAGACCGTATTCGCTAGGGCTCTCGTAGGGATCGTTCGCGTTCGGCTCGGGAACTCATAGGGATTATCGTAGACGTTCGTAGCTTCCTCGCGACGGACCGAGAGACAGCGCCGACAGACGGGGTTCGAACGCTTCGGTTGGCTACGATACTCTCAATCAGCAGTAGCTCATGACACGTGAGTCTTAAAGGCATTAGCCGGTGTAGAACGCTGTCAATCGATCTCCTATAGTAGACAAGACACGGTTGATATCGCCAGCTTACCATCTAGGAGGTGCGAACGACCACTGTTTGGCCGGGAGCGTATCGAAAGAAACAGGGTACCTATCTGGAGTGGCGTAAACGGCGACGACATCACTTCGAAGCGGTAATAAATAGATCATAGTGGTTAAAAAAGTTCGATCATACCTCCGAAGGAGTCTCTCAGACGTACAGACAGTATATATTTTCAGGGGGATCGATCAGGTAGTACGGATCAGTCCAACTACTGTTGCAAAGTGGATCTTCGAGTGTGACGACCTCCGTCTATAGGGCATATCGTCAGAGTCCGTAGTTCCTCTCGAAGACCCAAGATGCGGCATCGGAGGGCGGGCATCGAGGTCTACGCGTGACTACGGCCTTCTCCGTTAGTTACGCCTTCTAGTATTGCTGAGAGGTGTCTCCCACAGAGTGATAAGGAGTATCGTAGCCGACCGGTGATTTCGATGCCCATCCGCCGGGGCCGGCTCTCGATCTATCCGAGGGAACCCTATGAACTCCGACGATAATTCCTATGAGTGGACTCTCCGGCGGTTCAGGGACGGTGAACGGATGTAGCACTCGTGGATAGTCGCAGAGAGATCTCATCATTCTCGAACACCCCCTGTCAGCTGGAAATCACAGTGGCTTCGTTCTGTAGCGATGATCACAACCGACGTTTCTCGAATCTCTACGCCGCCTGACACACGTTCCGGTCTCTCACTCGATCGTAGAACGCCGCGTGTTTCGTTGGCTACACTCTCGATTAGAGTCGTGGCGGCGGTGGTAACGCGAGTGTTGAACTGCGAGAAATATGTTGTATTCGTGAGAACACATCTGGCAGCTAGATTTATCGCCAAATATAAAATACAACTTCGAATTATACTGTATTTACAACGATATATTCCTCAATTTCGGCAGTACATCTGACGATAAAGGCCCTTATCGTCGTGTCTGACATACTTTGATGTACCACCGCTTCGAAGGGAACGAATATGTCCGCAGACGGTGATCGGGTCTCCATCCAGACGTACGTGCCATCGAGTCAACGCGATCGGTGGCGAAAGGAGGCCGATGAGCTCGACATGAGCCAGGCAGAGTACGTTCGAACGATGGTTCAGGCGGGTCGACGGGGGTTTGAGTTATATGCTCAAGAGGATCGTCCGAGAAACTCCGTCGAACCGGATATTCGGGACGAAACTCCGGGGGGTAACGATCTGAAAGAACGTGTCCTCGACGTTCTCCGAACATCGGAGTTCGCCAACTGGGATACGCTGTTGGCTGGGGTGACTGACGACATCGAAGATCGGTTGGAAGACACACTCGAGGAGCTTCAATCGGAGAATCGGATTCGATACAGTGGGCGACACGGTGGATATACGGTGATCGAGAATGAGCGTTGAGAATCAATCGGGCGAATCGTCTCCGGAAGACCCGGTATCGTACTTTATCGAAGATATGACGTTTCACGGGCGCAGCGAGCGAACTCGGAGAGCATACGAACGCGTTCTCAGGACGTTCGAGACGTTCCTCTCCGAGCGGGGAATCGACCTTATAAATGCGGATCAGCGAGCGTGTATGACGTGGGTCCACTCGCTTCGCGCTGAACACGCGGACAGCACCGTCGCCTCGTATGCGGCCTACGTCCACCGATTTTATGCGTATATGACGCAGATCGGCGCATTCGATTCGAACCCCATGGCGCTCGTCACCGAAGAGATGGACGAATCGATAGAAACTGATCCAACGCGCCGAGAGATCTCTATCGACGAGATGCGGTCGTTCTTCGACGGAATTTGTCATCCCCTCGAACGAGCGCTCGTTGGGACATTATTAAAGACGGGCGTCCGCGTCGGGGAGTGCTGTAATCTGGATCTCCGAGATGTGTATATAAATGACTCGGAGCTGCAGCAAGTGTACGGAGTCGTCCACCGCGGGGCGTTAGACGGCCGTCCGGGCTCGATATACGTGTCGAGCGCTCCGAAACGAGGTAACGGATACAACGGCGAGACGCGAACGGCGTCAAATAAACGTAAGCGAGATACGATAATCCCGATCGATAACGAGCTGAAACGCCTACTAAAGGCATGGCTCGCCGTTCGTCCGGATACGACAGGACCAGCTCAGCCGCTGTTCTGTTCGACGAGCGAATGGGGCCGACGAATGACCCCGTCTATGATTCGAAACACGGTTACAGAGCGTGCGAGCGAACGCGGCTGGCACAGGGCGGGCGGTGGTGCAGAAGAAAACGTCACCCCACACTACTTTCGGCATTTCTTCACCACACATTTACGAGACCGGACCGGCGATCGAGGAATCGTCAAATATCTCCGCGGGGATGTCGCGACGGACGTGATCGACACGTACACACACAACTGGGGCGATCGGGTCCGAGACGTTTACGAGGCGAACATCTACCAGATCTCTTGACGAAACGTTCTGAAATTCTCGTGATAGCCCGTCATTGACCTCGTGAACGATGTCTCGCAGCCAACTCTTAAACCATATATCGATATATCAAAACGGTCGGATAGGAGATCCGAATAGCCGTGATTTGCTGAACGGGATTCCCAGTTTTAACTGCGATCTCCCCGTCTTCACCACTAATTCACACCGCGAAACCCATCACAAACAGTACCTTTCGACAGAAACAGAGAAATCACCGCAAAAACACGATCACTGCGTACTGATGGCTCTCAAGAAAAATAGTGAACACGGAACAGAAATCAGCTATATCAGCCGCGTCAACCGCCGCTGAATATAGCTCCGAAACCGACTCGCAGTAATCCGTGGTTTCGACCGGAACTCCTTATCCAACCCAACCTGAACGAGGAAATCCACCATCAACCACGCATTATACAACAGCACCGCGAACCCGAAATGCCACACCCGCACCTCGACTTCCTTTGAGGTAGTCCACGCAGCGAACTCCTTGATCTTCTTGTACGCCGTTTCAATCCCACCACGACGATTATACTGCTCCACCTTTCGCCGTGTCTGCCGTCGATCCACAGCAATCTCATCATCCACGTACGTGTTCGTATAGAACGGCACGGGCGCAGAATCTCCATCGTCCTCATCCTCATCAGACGCTTCACCGAACCCATACTGATCATCGTCAGGATCACCAGGAAGCCCAACGAGGTTCGTTGTCACGCGCTCATTCGACACACCGTGCTTCACTGGACCGTGTAACGCCCAGTCCCGCTCAGTAGCAATGATCCCCTGTTCAACGTCTACATTCCGCTCCAACCACCTCTTCGTCCGGTCGTTCCGCGGCGCAGGCATCATATACCTCATATCGTGTCTTTCGAACGCGGCGATCACGTCCGCCGCGGCGAATTCACGGTCAGCGTAGACGCACTTCGGGTCCACGTACCGGTTGGTGATCTTCAACAACTCCCGAACGACATCTCCGACAACATACGACTTGTCGTCCCCACCAGGGTATGCGTCATTATTCGTCCAGTCGGGATTCCCGACTGGAAGCATCCCCACAACCATGTGAACACCGTCACCAACCAGGGTCGCAGTAGCGAACTTGTGGCACCAACTATATTCCTTGTTCGATGGTGCTCCAGACACCCACTCCATTTCATCGCGCTCACCGTAGTAGGCAACGTACGTGATGTCGATCGCCATGAACACCGGGTCCGGAAACTCGGCGTACGGCTTGATGCGTGTGAGTGCGCGCTCAGCTGCGCGGTTCACCATATCCGTAATTCCCGCAACAGTGAGTTCCTGAATCGCCTCTAACAACGTCTCCCCGTCCATGCCGTCCTCGTAGAACGGATCATCCAGGGCAATGTCTTTCTGCGCTGCGAGCCGGTCACCGTTCGTCTCGGCTCCGGAATTTGCAGCCTGCCCTTCGATCCCCATCACAGTCATTAACTCCAGCATATCCTCTTCGTCGTAGATTGCTTCCTCGGGCCGTGGCAGGTCCAACGCCGGGAACACTACATCAGCCATCTGATCCAGCACTTCCTTCGTCTTCTTCCGCAATATAATGACGGCAGGTATTATCCTGTCAGTAACGGGGTCGATTCGTGATGGT
>CAYQWI010000175.1:0-4689 GCA_964421165.1 uncultured Natronomonas sp. | reverse complement strand
GTGGACGATCCGAGTAACGCCCCGGCCAACGACTTTTCGACCTGCGTGAAAGGGAAATTCGGACACGAGTTCGCAAACAGCGAAAAGCGGCTCACGAAGCCCCTAATAAAGAACGACGACGGCGAGTTCGAGCCGACGAGTTGGGACGACGCGTTAGACCACGTGGCGACCCGGATCTCGGCGATTCAGGACTCACACGGCATCGACTCGGTCGCCTGTCTCGCCTCGTCGAAGGGGACCAACGAGGAGGCCTACCTCGTCCAGAAGTTCGCCCGGCAGGCGCTCGGGACGAAAAACATCGACAACTGCGCGCGGCTGTGTCACTCCTCGACTGTCGCCGCCCTCCAGCAGACGCTCGGCTACGGCGCGATGACCAACCGGATCAACGAGGACATCGGGAACGCGGACGCCTATCTCATCACCGGTTCGAACACGACGGAATCCCATCCCGTCCTGGCGACGCGGATCAAACAGAACGTGCGCGACGGGGCGGATCTCGTCGTCTTCGATCCACGGAAGGTCGGCATCGCCGAGCACGCCGATCAGTACACGCGAACGAAGCCGGGATACGACGTCGCCTGGATCAACGGGCTGATCCGGTACATCATCGAAAACGATCTCCACGACGAGGCGTTCATCGAGCGGAACACGCGGGGGTTCGAGGATGTCAAAGCGAAGGTGCAGGCGTTCACGCCCGAGCGGGTCGAAGAGCTGGCCGGCGTTCCAGCCGAAGAACTGAAATCCGCCGCAGAGACGCTCTCAGCCGCTGATTCCGTCGTTTTCGGGTGGGCCATGGGAATGACCCAATCGAGCCATGGCACGGAGAACGTCATCGCGATGGCGGATCTCGCGCTCGCACTCGGCCAACTCGGTAAACCCGGTGCCGGGCTCTCGCCGTTCCGCGGGCAGAACAACGTCCAGGGCGGCGGTGGCGACATGGGAACGCTCCCCGGCAGTCTTCCGGGATATCAAGATCCGGCGGACGAAGCCGTTTCGGAGAAGTTCACCGACGCGTGGGGGGAACGTCCCCCCGAGGAACCGGGGCTGAAAGTCCCCGAGATGTTCACGGAGATTCACGACGGGAATCTTCGGGGGATGTACATCGTCGGCGAGAATCCGGCCCTCTCAGAGCCGGATATTCAACACGCCGAGACGGCTTTGCGGGATCTCGATTTCCTCGTCGTCCAGGATATCTTCCTGACAGAAACCGCTGAACACGCAGACGTGATCCTGCCGGCCGCAGCGTCGCCGGAGAAACACGGTACCTTTACCAACACCGAGCGGCGGATTCAGCGGGTTCGGCCGACGACCGGGCCGCCGGGGCGTGCGAGACAGGACTGGGAGATCACACAGGAGCTCGCGAACCGACTGGGCCAACAGTGGGACTACGACCATCCTCGGGAGATCATGGACGAAATCGCCGCCCTCGTCCCGATCTACGGCGGGGTTAGTTACGAACGGCTCGAGGCCGGCGAGCAACACGGCCTCCAGTGGCCGTGTCCGGACGAATCCCATCCCGGAACGCCGTACTTGTACGACTACGAGAACGGCGCGTTCGGATTCGAAGACGGAAAGGCCCGCTTCGTCCCGGCCGATGGGGGGCATCCCGGAGAACTTCCCGACGAGGAGTTCCCGTTCACGCTCACGTCCGGGCGTGTGCTCTATCACTGGCACACCGGACAGATCACCCGCCGTGTCGAGGGGTTGATGAGCCACGTCGGCGAGAGCTTCGTCGAGATGCATCCCGACGCCGCGGAAAGACTCGGCGTCGATGACGGAGAGTACGTAAAAGTCGTCTCCCGCAGAGGCGAGATCGTCGTCAAGATACAGCTCACCGACCGCGTCGGCGAGGGGACGCTCTTCATCCCGATGCACTTTGCTGCCGGAGCGGTCAACAAACTCACACAGGAGACGTTCGATCCGCAGGCCGGCATTCCCGAGTACAAAGTTTCGAGCGTTCGCATCGAAGCGCTCGGTGAAGATGTCGACGGGGAACTGCTTCGACAGCCCGATGTCGCAGGCGGAAACGACCGTTCGAACGGTTTTGGCGAGTAACTACGGGCCGTGATATCAATGGCAGTCCGCGGATGCGCGCAGTCAACGACAGGTTGAATACCGCAGGAAAAACGTTATTCGGCATGGAGTATCAGGAGGCGTCCCGGTATCTGGAATCCTTACAGCGGCGACGCCCGAATTTCGGGACCGAGACGACAGAGCGGATGCTCTCGTATCTCGGCGCTCCTCACGAATCTCTCGACTGCGTCCAGATCGGCGGTTCGAACGGGAAGGGAAGCACCGCGCGGATGCTCGAACGGATTCTCCGCATGGACGGCAACCGTGTCGGACTGTACACATCACCCGAACTAAACGACGTTCGAGAACGGATCCGCGTTGACGGCCGGAAGGTCCCAAAGAAACGGATCGCGGAGTTCGTCGAGACGATCGACCCGTACCTCGAGGAGCTTCCTGACGACGAAACGCCGACGTATTTCGAAGTCCTCACAGCGCTGGCGTTCGATCACTTCGATCGTTCGAACGTCGATATTGCCGTTCTCGAGGTCGGAATCGGGGGACGGTACGATTCGACGAGCGTGATCGATCCGGTTGCGAGCGCGGTCACGAACGTCAGCCTCGAGCACACGGACCTGCTCGGGGATACCGTCGAGGAGATCGCTCGGGATAAAGCTCATATCGCGCCGTCGGGAAGGCCCCTCGTTACCGGCGCAACCGGGACCGCTCTCGAGACGATCGAGGAACGGACGGATGTCGTGACAGTCGGACCGAGCGGCTGCGACGTCGTTGCGGTCGAAACGGGGATGGCTTCGGACACGGAGAGTACCGTTTCGATCACGGCTCCGGAGTGGGCCGTCGAGGCGCAGTGTCCGCTTTTGGGTCGCCATCAGGCGATCAACGCCGGGATCGCTGCGACGCTGGCCGGACAGCTCGGGGCTGTCGATATCGACGCCATCGAAGGCGGGCTCCGAAGCGCCCACTGGCCCGGTCGGTTCGAGATCGTCGAAACCGATCCGATGGTCGTGCTCGATGGGGCCCACAATCCGGAGGCCTGTGCGGCGCTCGACGATCTCCTGGATCGATACGAGTACACGGATCTACACCTCGTTTTCGGGGCGATGGCCGACAAAGATCACCGGGGGATGGCAGCGGCGCTACCGGAGATAGGCTCCGCGTATCTGTGTCGGTCCAACACGGATCGTGCCGAACCATCGACCGCACTCAAAGGGGCGTTTGACGGACAAGCTACGAGAATCGCTGCGGTTGATTCTGTTCCGGAGGCAACGGAACGAGCGATTTCGGAGGCCGGCGACGACGATGTCGTCCTCGTTACGGGTTCGCTCTCCGTCGTCGCTGAGGCCCGAGACCGATGGACGAGACTCGTGACGCCGAAACGAGTCAATCACAAACCGGTACGGTCAGCGTTCGGAACACCCCCATCGAAGTTCGATTCTTCGACTGTCGAAGGGACCGCTGATGACGTCGATCACCGGACGGTCGAGACACGACTTCGTCAACGTCAGGCGGACTTGATCGAAGACACGATGGACGCAGTCGGCGGAACGAGCGTCCGATCCGGCGACCCCGGCGCGCTCGTGACGGTCTTGCTTTCGGGCACCGTCACTCAGTTCGAGGCACTCATCTCTCGGTTACCCGATACGGATCTGGGGCTCGCACAGTTCACAGCACAACTCGATACCGCGCTCCGGTCCACTCGATCGCCGTCGAACCACTGGACGGATTCGACGAAAACGGCGCTGATGGGGATCCTCAACGTCACCCCGGATAGCTTCTACGACGGCGGGGAGTACGATCGCCCGGACGCAGCCCTCGAACGCGCACGCGAGATGGTTGAATCGGGGGCGGACATCATCGATATCGGTGGTGAATCCACCCGTCCGGGGGCCGATCCGGTCTCCGTCGAGAACGAAATCGACCGCGTCGTCCCGATCATCGAGCGACTCTCCGATCTGGACGTGCCGATCTCGATCGATACTCGAAAGGCGGCCGTCGCGGACGCCGCACTCGATGCCGGAGCGGATATCGTCAACGACGTTTCTGGGCTCGAAGATCCGGAGATGCGATTCGTCGTCGCCGAACACGACGCCTGGCTCGTGTTGATGCATAGCCTCGAAACGCCCGTCGATCCAGATCGCACCGCACAATACGACGACGTGGTCGACGATGTGCTCGAAGAACTCACAGAGCGTCTCTTGCTCGCCGAACGGGCCGGGATCGATCGCGAACGAATCATCGTCGATCCCGGGATCGGGTTCGGAAAAACCGCTGCACAGTCCCTCGAGTTGATCGATCGGATCTCGGAGCTACGGGCGCTCGGCTGTCAGTTACTGGTCGGCCACTCACAGAAGTCGCTGTTCGGACAGGTCGATTGCGGGCCGGGCGAACGACTCCCACCGACGCTCGCAGTGTCGACGATGGCGGCCGAACGGGGGGTCGAGATCGTGCGCGTCCACGAGGTCACAGAAAACGCCGCCGTTCTGAGAACCGCCGCGGCAACCGACGAGTGGTATTAGCGTTAGCGTCGGATATCACGGTCTGCGAGCACACTCAACAGTTCTGTCAACGAGTCGGCCGCGGTGTCCAGTAACTCCTCACCGAGATCGGCGTCCCCGTCGCGCGGATCGCCGACGACGCCGTTTTCCGTGAACTCGTATG
>CAYQWI010000174.1:0-4694 GCA_964421165.1 uncultured Natronomonas sp. | reverse complement strand
GAGCAGATCCGCAACGGGATTCGCACCGGGGGCGTGTTCGACGACGAAAACGACCTCGCGCATACCGGATCACAGTCTGTCGAGCGATAAAGCCGCTACGGCTCGAAAACGGTCGTATCTCCCGATGCGACCGTCGCGAACTCCGCATTCCGCGGCTCGGATAGCTCGTCGTAACGAGCCGAAAGCGCGGCGAGAACGGCGTCCCGGACGCAGACTCGGGCGGCGTTTCCGATCTCGGTCGCGCTGCCGGCGAACGCCGCCTCGCTGCCGTCGTCGCTGTTCGGGCACCCGACGACGACCGCGTCGCTCGTCGTTCCGGTGCAGTCGGCCACCTTCAGAAGCGTCGCCGTCTTCGCTTCGACGGCGGTGGCGAGCAGTCCGGCCAAGCCGCCGTCGGTGAGCGGCGCGTTCGATCCGAGGAGGACGTTCACGGTTCCGGGATCGACGGCGGCGTCAGACTCGGGGGGTGCGCTCGGCGGCGACGACGTCGCTTCGTCGACCGGTAACATCGCGGGATTCGACAGCCCGGCCGTGACGATCGCTTCTATCGGACCGCACCGAGCTCCGCGGGCGTTCGTCTGCTCGACGCCGGTCAACAGCGTCGGCCCGTCCGGTAGCGAACCCAGTCGCTCCGCGGCGAACGTCGCGAGATCGGTTCGCTCGAACCCTTCGGGAACGGTGAGGTTGTGTGCTGCGTCGGCTGTCCGGTAGCCGCCGTCAAATCCGTTCGATAGCCACCGCGTGGCGGGCCGCAAAACCGTCAGCCGATCGGCCGTCCGCTCGTACTCGAACACTAGCGCACCCACCCGTCGTCGAGAACCGAAAACAGCCGCTCAGTCGCCGCTCGATCCCGGACGGCGATTCGAACGTGGCTATCGAGCCCTCGAAACGTCGTCGCGTCCCGGAGAACGATCCCCCGTTCGCGACACGCCGCGAGTAGGTCAGCCGGCGGTTCGCCGACGTCGCAGAGCACGAACGGAGCGTCCGACGGTGCAACGTCGAATCCGCGAGCCCGTAGCCCGTCGCGGAGGTATCGACGCTCGCGATCCACGCGCCGACGCGTCTTGCGGACGAACGTCGAATCGGACATCGCGTGCGCGCCGACGGCGGCGGCCGGCCCACCGACAGACCACGTCGGCCGGGCCGTCGAGAGTCGGTCTCGGTGGGTACCTTCGGCGACCGCGAACCCGGCTCGGAGGCCCGGGAGGCCGAACAGTTTGGTGAGCGATCGCGCGACGATGACCGCCGAGTGGCCGGCGAGCGACGGTCGATCGGTGAATCCGAGAAACGCCTCGTCGGCCAACAGCACCGTCCCTGTGTCCTCACACCGGTCGGCGAAGGCCCGAAGCTCGGCCGTCCGATAGCACTCGCCGGTCGGATTGTTCGGAGTACAGACGATCGCCATCGCGTATCCGGCGGGATCCCGATCGAGAAGTTCGTCGTGCGGGACGACGCTCGCCTCGCCGCCGGCGAGCTCGACTTCTCGGACGTACTCGCCGAACGACGGGGCGGGAACGAGGACGCGATCGCCCGGAGCGACGGCCGTCGAGATCGCGAGCCGTATCGCCGCCAGCCCGCCCGCGGTCGGGATCACGGCCTCCGGATCACAGCCGACGTACTCGGCGGCCGCCGCTCGGAATTCGGGATATCCGTCGTTCGGGTACGAGGACGCGTCGTCGAAGGAGCTCTCGAAGACGGTGCGGCTTCCGTCGGGAACGCCAGGGTTGATGTTCGCGCTCAGATCGAGCACGTCGCTCGCGTCGCTCGATCCGTGCGGAACGCGCGATACGTCGTCGACGCTGTCAGGATCCATCGATTCTCCCTCCGCGGTCGACCGATTCCGCGAACTCTTCGGCGATATCCACGTCCGCCGGCCGGTTCACGTTGACTGCGAGCCGGGCGTCATAGCTCACACGGATTGTTTCGGCCGAATCCTCCCCGATCACGTTCAACCCGGTCGGAGCCAGTTCGCATCCACCGTGAGCGCGCGTCGTATCGACGCTAGCGCCGAGACGGCGTTTGAATGCCACGGGGACACAGACCGTCAGTGCGCCGCCGTCGTACGCTTCTATCGCCCTGTCGACGATGTCTCCGGACAGCAGCGGAAGATCCGCGACGACCGTCAGGACCGGTCTGTCGGTGTGTTCGAGGGCGGCTGTCAGGTCTTCGACGTAGCCCTCGCCACCCGTCTCAATGGTGTGGACGCGATCCTCGAGGTGGCGCTTCGTTTCGGGCGTGTGCGGTGACGTAACCGCGTGGCTCGTCTCGATACGGCTCGTTTCGAGCGCGCCGAGGACGCGATCGACCATCGGCGCTCCGCCGATCTCGACGAGCGGTTTCTCCCCTCGATCGAGCCGCGTTCCGGCACCGCCACACATGATCAAAGCGTCCACGCGATCACCCCAGCGTGGAGTGCGAGAACGCGGCCGAGTTCGTTCGCCGCGCCGAACACGTCGCCGTTGACACCACCGAGTTCCCGGTCGGCCCACCTGACGAGCATGACGGCGACGAGCGGACCGGCGGCGACCACCCCGATCCCGAAGGGAAACGGGGTGACGACGATCGCTGCGGGCAAAGCGACGAGTCCAGGACCGACGAGTAGTTTCGGGTCGGTCCCGCTCGTAAACGCCGATCCCATCCCTTCGTGGCTGGCCGTGCCGAGACAGGCGACGGTCGCCATGCCGAGCTTCGCGCTGACTTCCGCGGCGATAACGATTCCGACGGCGGCGAGCGGCGGGATTTCGGCCACTGCGATCGCCGCCAGAACGATTCCCGATACGACGACGACGACGGCGACGACCGCGCCGACGCCCACGTCTGTATCTTTCAGCGCCTTCGTTCGCGTTTCCCCGTGTGCCGCCATCGCGTCGCCGAGATCTGCGACGCCGTCGAGATGCGGGATCCCGACGACGACCACGAGGGCGAGGAGATAGCCGAACGCCGTCGTCGTCGGACCGATCGTCGGAACGACGAACGGGAGCGCTACGAGCGCGCCGACGAGGTACGCGACGATCGGGAAGGCGGCCGGGAACGAGCTGAAGCGCTCCCAGTCGTCCGCGCCAGCGTCGACCGGGAGACGAGTAAGGAATGCGACTCCACCGCGAACGCCGCTGCCGATCGTGCTTAGAGCCACCGCACCACCCCCACGAGACAGACGATACCGTAGGCGGCGATCCCGGCCCGACGCGTCGCCTTTAGCGCGCCGTAGCCGTCCCGAGTCGTCGGGTAGTTCGCGACCTCGTTCAGGACGTACGCGCCGGGTTTTTCCAGTCGGACGTTCAGCGCGGCGGCGAGCGTTCCCATCGGCCATCCGGCATTCGGTGACGCAGGTTTATTGGCGTATCGACGCGCCCGAAGCGGCGCATCGGGATCGCCCGCGGCGAGGCCGACAATAACCGCAGAAACGCGTGCCGGAACGAACATGACGAGGTCGTCGAGTCTGGCGCTCGCCCACCCGAACCGCCCGGGATATCCGAGCATCGAATCCAGCGTGTTGACCGCCTTGACGAACGCCGCTCCGGCGGCCGCGGCCGGTAGGGAGACAAACGAGAGGACGGTAAACGCCAAAAGCGGCGCGATGAGTCCGTCCGAGAGGTTCTCGGCGAGGCTTTCGACCGCCGCGCTACGAACCAACTCGGGCGAGAGATCCGACGAATCACGCCCCGCGAGCGCGGAGAGCGCCGTTCGGGCGGCGTCGAGATCCTCATCGCTCGAATCGATAACGCGCTTTCCGCGTTCGAGCAACATCCCGAGACTTGAGGCGTTCCAGAGGATCGCGCCGGCGACGACCGCGGGGACGATCGGTACTCCCGTTTCGATGCCGATCCACACGAGCACGTAGGCTCCGAGGGCGGTCGCGAGCGGAACCGCGATCGCATAGACGGTCCCGGTGAGTTTCGGAACTCCGAAGCGCTTCGATTCGAGCCATCCGATCGCCCCTCCCAGAATCGATACGGGATGATATCTCCGGGGTGGTTCGCCGAGGGTGACTTCGAGGATTCCGGCGACGACGACCGCACCCACGAGTGCGATTCCGTTGTCGATCACGGATCGGACTCCAGCGTTTCGGCCAGGTTCGAAAGCGACGTCTCGTTGATGTCGATAAACCGACCGCCGGCCGTCTCGATTCCGCCGTCGGTCGCGGGATCGTCGCCCACGTGAACGATCGAGTCCGCCTCGACGCCGAGTTTTCCCGCGAGCGTTTCGAACGCGCGAGGATCGGGTTTCCGCCATCCGCAGCCGACGCTCGTAACGACGGCGTCGAACGACTCTTTGAGATCGGCTCGGATCAGCGTCCGCCCGACGAGTTTGGGAACGCTACAGTTCGAACAGAGACCGACCGGACCGCGTTCGGCCGCCGCCTCGATCGCTTCGAGCGCGCCGTCTCGTCGTCTCACTTCCGGATCGAAGGCCGCGACCACGGCCCGGCGAGCGGCGTTGTTCGGGGCCTCGACGCCGCGAGAGGACAGCGCGGCGGCAACGTGAGCCGGGAGCGGCACTTCGGCACCTTCGGGCGCGTCGACGTGTCTCTCGCGGTAGGCATCGGGGAAATCCGAGGGAACCGATACGTCGCGCTCGCGGAGCTCTCGGGCGATGATCGCCGCGGGTCCCTCCGGGCGATCCACCGAGACGAGCGTTCCGAACAGATCGAACGAGACTACCACTGCCGATTTGTACCGATCGCTGGAACTTGA
>CAYQWI010000173.1:0-4721 GCA_964421165.1 uncultured Natronomonas sp. | reverse complement strand
AGTTCTAGCTTGAGCGGCTCGGTTGTCGACTCGTCCCGATCGGCAGCAGTTTCGCCCTTGGAAGACGTTTCATCCGTCGGCGAGTCTGAACCGGCCGTCTCTGGAGCTTGCTCGCCGTTTTCGTCGGCTAGATCGAGATCGAGTTCGAGATCTCCGTCCGAGCCGTCGGATGTATCCTTCCCCACATCGTCTTCGACTTCGTCTCTTATTTCGGACCGGCCGTTCTCGAGCCCGTTTGAATCGCTCTTTTCGGTCCCCGGTCCCCCATCTCCCGCCATCAGCGATTTTTTTGCGCGTTCGTACAGACTCGGATCGCTCTGTCCGTTCGAATCGTCGCCCGTCGACCCCTCCACGACCTCGTCGATCGGCTTGGCGTTCGTGATGTCGGGATGGGTCATCACTGCCGCCTCCGGCACCGAGCGATCGCCGGTGACGATCCCCAACATCAGCCGCGACGTTTCGCTCGCGCCCAAACTGTGCTCGACGGACACTGTCTCGGATTCCGCTTCCCAGGTATCGGGCGCGTGATCCCGATGAAACCCGACGTTTTCCGGAGCTGTAACTTCGAACTCGTCCTCGAACGAGACCGCAATCGGCTCACCAGCGGACGATGAAACCGTGTACGTCACTACGTAGCCGTCCTCGCGCTGTTCGGGCGCTTTCCCTATCGAGACGGACCCCCCGGCGACGCTCGCCGAAGCTAGCACCTCCTCTCCGTGGACTGACCCGTTTTGTTTACTCATATTTTCCCCTCCGATTCCGGATCGCTCGCGCTTGCTATACCGTTCCATTGGCCGTGTCGATCGTGTTGTGACATCCGTTATCCTCCATTCCCCAGCCCGCCACGTTCGGTAGGCCGTGGCAAACTCCGGGTAAGCGAACTCTATAGAGGTATTACATT
This sequence comes from uncultured Natronomonas sp., assembly GCA_964421165.1. Lineage (GTDB taxonomy): Archaea > Halobacteriota > Halobacteria > Halobacteriales > Haloarculaceae > Natronomonas. The sequence goes on along the minus strand of CAYQWI010000173.1, from coordinate 3,820 downwards.
AGTTAATTGGCGGCTGCAAACGGTTAGTTACCGGATAACGGGGCTGAAAGGGGTGTTCTCGGTCGGATCCGATTCAGGGCGGAGACTGCTCGTCGGCCGTCGATCGTCCGTCCTGAGCGTCGATCGGCTTCGCGGGCACTCCGGTGACGGTCGCCCCCGCCGATACGTCGTCGACGACGACGCTTCCGGCCCCGACCGACGCGTCCTCGCCGACAGTGATCGTCCCGAGCAACGTTGCGTTCGCTCCGATCGTGACGCCGTCTTCGAGCGTCGGATGTCGCTTTTCACGGCGCATCGAATCGCCGCCGAGCGTGACGCTGTGATACAACAGGACGTCGTCGCCGATTTCGGCCGTTTCGCCGATCACGACGGCCGCGCCGTGGTCGATGAACAGCCGCCGACCGATCTCGGCACCGGGGTGGATCTCGACGCCCGTGCAGAACCGGACGAACTGCGAGAGAAACCGTGCGCTAAATCGAAAGCCACGGCTCCAGAGAGCGTGTGCGAGTCGATAGCCCCAGACTGCGTGGAGCCCGGGGTACAAAAGCGCGACCGCGACGGCGTTCGTCGCGGCCGGGTCCTTCGCGAGTGCGGTTCGAACGTCCTCTTTGAGTGTGTCAAGCACCATTAGTGGGTTGTTAGTTGTCGAAGATCGAGATCGGGTGGGAACTCGCGGTCAACACGAACTGGACGGACAGCGACGCCGCTTTTCGACGAGCGATCGGCTCTCGGAGCAGCCAGCGGCTACACGGACTGCACGCGGTCGAATCGGTTCGTCGTCACGTCGCCACATTGTACCGCGAGTTCCGGGAACGACGATATAAAAGCTGTCGGTCAAAGTAGTCCGCCCCGACCCAAAGCAGCAGCGGATCACTCCTCGAATTCGTCCTCACCGTATATATCGCGAATCTGCGCGTCGAAGTAGTCCCTGACGTTTCGGCGCTTGATCTTCATCGACGGCGTCAGGAGGTCGTTTTCGGCGCTCCACTCGTGTGGGACCAACCGGAACTCCTTGATCCGCTCGTGTTCGGACAGCGTTTCGTTGACCGCTTCGACTTCCGCTCGGACGTGTTCTCGGACGCGCTCGTCCGCACAAATCGATTCCTTGTCCGCCGGAAGATCGATCCCCTCGCGCTCGGCCCACTGCCGGATCGCGTCGAAGTTCGGCACGAAAAGCGCTGCGACGAACTTTCGGTTGTCGCCGACCACCATCGCTTGATCGATTCGATCGGACGTCGCAAACTCGTCCTCGATCGGTTGCGGGGCAACGTTTTTGCCCGTATCGAGCACGATGACCTGTTTGATCCGATCGTGATAGATCAGATAGCTGTCGTCGTCCTGTTCGATGATATCGCCGGTTCGAAACCAGCCGTCCTCAGTGAACGCATTTTCGGTCGCCTCGGGCCGGTTCCAGTATCCCGCCGTGACGTTCGGTCCCCTGACGTGCAGCTCACCGATAGGACCGTCGGCCGCCGCTTTCTGTTCCTCGGAGACTATCGACTCGTCGAGTCGAACCTCGACGTTCGACAACGGCGGTCCGAGCGTTCCGGCACGGAAGTCCTCCGGCGGGTTCACGGAAACGACCGGCGACGTTTCGGTGAGCCCGTATCCTTCGAGAATCGGAATCCCCATGCCGTCGAACAGCTGCGCTAATCGCTTCGAGAGGCTGCCCCCGCCGCTTATGAAAAATTCGATGTTGCCGCCCAGCTTCTCTCTGACCGAGGAGTACACCAGTCGATCCATGATCGCGTATTTGACGCGCAGACCGATCCCCGGATCGTCGGTCGTCGACCACGCTCTCGCGATCGGGACCGCGCGCTCGAACACTGGGTCGGGCGCTTCCTCGCGCAAACTATCGTAGATCCGTTCGTACACGCGAGGGACCGAAGAGGCTGTCGTCGGTCGAACCCGGCTGATATCGTCGCCGACCGTATCGGTCGATTCCGCGTAGGCGACTGTCGCGCCGGTACCGAATATGAGGAAATGTCCCGACACTCGCTCGAAGACGTGCGCCAGCGGGAGAAACGAGAGCACCCGATCCGTCTCGTCGAGCGACGGCCCCCCCGGTTCCCTGTCGGAGCGCGGGGCGAACCGCTTGCGGAGCGCGTTCAGGTTCGATCGGAAGTTCTTGTGGGTCAATCGAACGCCTTTCGGTTGTCCCGTCGTCCCCGACGTGTAGATAAGCGACGCCAGATCGTCGTATTCGCGGTCGTCGATCCACGACTCGTAGGTGTCGAGATCGAAGCTCTCGACGCCGAGTTCGTGTACGTCCGAAAGCGCGTAGATGTCGTCGCGATCTTCGACCCCGTCGATCTCGTCCATGACGACGATGAACTCGAGATCGAGGTCGTCTTCGACTTCCAGAACGCGCTCTAAGAGCTCGCCGTTTTCGACGACGATCCCTTCAGCGTCCGGATCGTCGAGTAGATACTGGACTTGCTCGGGGCTAGATTCCGTATACACCGTCGTGACGATCCCGCCGGCCGCAAGGAGAGCGAGATCGGCGTGTGCCCACTCCATCCGCGTGTTCGCGAAGATACCCACACACGTGTCGGGATCGACCCCCAACGCGTTGAATCCGCTTGCGAGATGCCGGACGATGTCCCGCATGTCCGCGTACGTCAGCGACGCGTACTCGCCGTTCGCCGCCGCCGGGAGCACCTCCGGTGTCAGCGACCGCTCGTAGACGCCCCCCTTATACCATTGAGCCTCTCTACTGGCGTGTCGTTCGGCGCTCTCCTCGAACAGTCGCGGAATCGTGGACTCCCCGATCACCTCGTCCTCGTAGGCGCGCTCGGCTTCGAGCAGCCCTGTGGTATCTCCGCTCATGTGTGCTACTCTCACTCTCTCGATCCATCCATATTAATACAGGGTTAAGTCCCCGTATCCGCCCGATTCCGATTCGATGGGAATCATCTCATCGTATTATAAGGGTCACCACGAATACATCCGCGTGAGACGACTATGACCGACACCTCCAGCGAATTCGGTTCGAGGCGGGACCGGGCGGCGAGCCATCCACACGTTTTGGATGTTCTCCCCCGAGACCCCGAGGACCCAAGCGAGGAGTACACTTTCGTTCCCCGGGACGCGCCCGACGACGAACGGGTGACTCAATGGATCACCGCCGACAGAGACGACGTTCTGGATCTGTCCGAGTGGCGTTGATCGCACTCCGGATGAATCGTTATAAGTAGGCGGAACCGTTTCTCCGGGTATGGCTATCGATCGCCGGACCGAGATGTCGGTCGAGGACACGGACGCTTTTCTCGGTGCCCACGAAACGGGAGTACTCTCTCTCGCGCGGACGGACGAGCCGTACGCGATTCCGATCTCGTACGGATACGGCAGTTCCGAGCGGCGGTTTTACATGCGCCTCGTCTCGACGCCGGATAGCGAAAAGCGACAGTTCCTCTCGTCGGACCCGAAGGTCCGACTCGTGGTTTACGACGAGGACGACGACACGTATCGGAGCGTGGTCGCCGTGGGGACGCTCGCTCGGATCGATCCCGAGGAGCTAACCGTCGACGATATCCAACAGTACGGCGGTGCGAAACGACCGCTCTTCGAGATCTGGCCCAAACAGAAAGGGGAACTCGACATCGAACTGTATCGTCTCGACCCCGAAAGGATAAGCGGCCATCTGATCTCCGTTTCCCGCGACCGATAGGGAGTATCGTACCCATCCGCCGGCTTCGACCCCCGACGTTCGACGCCGCGTCTCGGTTCGTCGCGGGGACAACTACTAACTCGTACGGTACTCCCTATGACTACGACGTTTCTATCGCTTTGAAATGGTCGGTTTCGGCGGAGTCGGTAC
>CAYQWI010000172.1:3545-4723 GCA_964421165.1 uncultured Natronomonas sp. | reverse complement strand
ATCTTCCGCGAGGAGGTGCTCTCGCCGCTCGGCGTCGACTGCGACGTGATGGCGTGGGGGCTCGCGCTGGAACGACTGCTCATGCTCATGTACGGCTTCGAGGACATCCGCGACGTGCACGGGACGCTGTGTGACCTCGATCTGTTGCGGAACGTGGAGGTGGTGTACTGATGCCCGTCGTCGACGTCGATCCCGACGAACTCCGTCGGTTGGCGGGAGCGGAGGGGAAAGACGACGAGGAGCTGAAATCGGATCTGTTCGCGCTCGGACTCGAGTTCGAGGGCGAAACCGACGACGGCGAGTTCGAGTTGGAGTTCGCCCCCGACCGACTCGATCGGCTCTCGGTCGAGGGGATCGCCCGGTCGCTTCGCTACCAGTACGGCCACGACCGCGGCGTCTATATTCCGACGACGAACGACGCCGAGTGGATCCTCGAAGTCGACGAGTCGGTCCCCGAAGAGCGCCCCTACGTGACGGGCGCGATCGTCCGCGGGCTGGATCTCGACGAGAAGCGACTGCAGTCGCTCATCCAGCTGCAGGAGAAACTGCACGCGACGATGGGCAGAGGCCGAGCGAAGGGCGCGATCGGCGTTCACGACCTGGCGATGCTGAAGGGTCGGTCGGCGGGTGGCGATTCGCCGAAGACGATCACGTATCGGGGCGTCGAGCCGGACGGCGATCGGTTCGTCCCGCTGGACGACGACGCGGATCGGACGCCGAAGGAGGTACTCGAAACCCACCCGGTCGGCGAGAAATACCGCGACCTCGTCGACGGGTTCGAGCGCTATCCCGCGATCTACGACGACATCGGTCTGTTCTCGTTCCCGCCGGTGATAAACGGCAAGCGGACCGAAGTCGACGAGGGGTCGCGCGATCTGCTCATCGAGATGACCGGCACCGACCAGTGGACGATCGATCACATGCTCAACATCGTCTGCTATGCGCTCGACGCCCGCGGCGGACGGATCGAAGAGGTCGAAGTCCGCTACGACGACGGCGCGGTGATCCGACCGGATCTCTCGACGGACGCGAAACGCGTCACCCACGATCGGATCGAACGCACGCTCGGTATCGATATCCCGGGGACGGACGTGGTCGATCTGCTGGAGCGCTCCGGGCTCGACGCCGAACCGACCGGCGGCGAGGAGTCGGAGCCGGCGGAACCCGCGGCCCCGTCC
>CAYQWI010000172.1:0-3535 GCA_964421165.1 uncultured Natronomonas sp. | reverse complement strand
CGTGGTCCTCGAAGAGGTCCCGACGCGGACGGCCGGGTCCGATACCGCCGGCGATCGAAACGGAGCAGAGACATCCGCCGAGGACGAACTGACGTACGAGATCGAGATTCCGCCCTACCGGGTCGACGTGCTCCATCCGATGGACATCGTCGACGACGTCGGTCGCGCCTACGGGTTCAACGATCTCGATCCGAAATACCCCGACGTCTCGACCGTCGGCGGTCGCCACGAGCGCTCCCGGCTGGAGGACGCCGCCCGCGACGCCCTCGTTGGGTTGGGGTTCGAAGACCTCCTGAACTTCCACATGACGAACGAGGCGGCGCTGTTCGACCGGATGAATCTATCGCCCGACGACGACGCGGTCGGCGCGCGCGACCCGGCCACGATCGTCGAACCCTACAGCGAGGAGTACACCGTCCTCCGGACGTGGGCGCTCCCCTCGCTTATGATGGTGCTCGAAAACAACACCCACCGAACGTACTCGCAGGACCTCGCCGAGATCGGACTCGTCGCGAACGTCGACGACAGCGAGCCGACCGGCGTCTCCGAACACCGTTCAGTCGCCGGCGCGCTCGCGCGGACGGACGCCTCCTACGAGGACGCGAAGGGACGGCTGTCGGCGATCGCCCGCGCGTTCGGGAAGACGCTCGAAACGCCGCCGACCGAGCACCCCTCATTTATAAACGGCCGCACCGCCGAGGTCGTTCTCGACGGCGAGTCGGTCGGCGTGATCGGCGAACTGCATCCCAAAGTGTTGGTCGAACACGACCTCGAACTGCCGGTCGCCGCGTTCGAGCTCCGGCTGGACGGACTGCGGTAGGTAGCCTCTAAAGGATTTAAAAGGTTTTTGCAGATAGCGAGACGCGGCGTCCAGCGGCTCGCTCGCCGAAATATAAACGGCTAATACAACTAAATAATATTACAGAGATGTGAACAGACGAACCTTTCTCAGTACGACGGTTTCTGGCACCGGAATGAGCCTTGCCGGTTGTCTCGGGAGATCGGGAAGCGACCCACCGAGTGAAACGGACCCAGTGTCAGCGTGGGCCGACGGTCAGATCGAGTTCGGGTTGCCGCCGTTTCAGGACGCCGAAGAGCTCGAACGGCAGTACGCTGGACTCTTCGCGTGGTTAGAGGAGGGGTTCGACGGCGTGACCGTCGAGGGGACGCAGACGACGAGTTACAGTTCTGTCATCGAGAGCGTGACGAACGGGCACACCGAGCTGGCCAACCTCTCGCCGCTCATTTACGTGATGGCCGCCGACGAGGGCGTTACGCCGCTCGCGGTCAACGAACTCCGCGGCGAAACGTCGTATCACTCATACATCGCGACGCACAGCGGATCTGACATCGGGACGCTTTCGGAGCTTGCGGGGGCGACGATCGCGATGGTCGATCCGCTCTCGACCAGCGGCGGCCTCTTTCCGATGTACACGCTCGAAGAAGCTGGATTCGACACTGGCGGGATTGACGAAGATAGCGTCGATATCGAGATCGAGTGGACGTTCGGACACGATCTCGCGCTGCAGGCGCTGGAAAACGAACACGTCGACGCGGCGGCCTTCGGGGATTTCATCTTCGATTCGCCGCCGGAGGGGATCGACGTTCTCGCGGAAAGTGAGCCGATACCGCTCGCCGCCGCTGTCGCACAGCCCGACACGCCCGACGAAGTCGTCGCGGCGCTTCGAGAGCGCCTCTATGCGACACCCGAAGAGACGTTGACCGAACACGACGTGACCGGATTCTCGGAGTACGATCCCGACGAGTACGAGACCGTCAGCGACATCGCAAAGCGGTTCGGTATTTCGGTGTCCGACCTCGAAGCCGACGGTGAGTAGCGTCTCCGGCCGAGGATCGGCGACGCTATCTCGAAGCGCGGCGGTCCGCGTCGAGCCAGCTCCGAAGCCGGTTCGCCAGTGTCTCGACGCCGACGATCAAAACGAGGATGACGACGATCGCCGCCATCACGCGGGTGTAGTTTCGCGCTCTGAACGCCATGATGAGCGGAAAGCCGATCCCGCCGGCGCCGACGATACCGAGCACCGAACTCTTGCGAGCGTTGATTTCCAGATAAAAGAGCGTCCACGCGACGTAGGCGGTCGCGACCTGCGGCAACCGCGCTGCGGCCGTCGTCGCGAGCGTTCCCGCCCCGGTCGAGCGAACCGCCTCGACCGGCGTTTCGTCGATCTCCTCCATCTCGTCGGCGAACAGCCGCCCGAGATCGCCGACCGTCCCGATCGCGATTGCGAGGGTGCCGGCGACGGGACCGAGGCCGGCGAGGATGACGAACAAAAGCGCGTACACCATGCTCGGAACGGCGCGAACGGCTCCCAAGAAGAGGCGCATGAGCGTGCTGACGGCCCGCGGCGCGACGTTGCTCGCCGCGAGGGTGCCACAGAGCAGCGCCAGCGGTAACCCGACCGCGGTTCCGACCCCCGCGATCGCGAGCGTCTCGACCGCCGCCGGAAACAGCGTGGGCGCATCGCCCTGCAGCTGCGCCCACAGCGCCCCCGGTGCCAGCATCTCGCCGAACAACACCTCCCGGAGGTTCTCCCGGTGAGCGTACAGGTACGCGAGATCGAACCCCAGCCATCGGCCCGTCGAAACGACCGCGAGAACTGCGAGGACCCCGGCTATCGCGCGAATCGTCGTCCGCCGTCTCCACCGGACTTGAACGCGCTCGAACTCCTCGCCGATCGGGGTGTCAGGGTTCGCCGAGTCGTCGCTACCGCCGCTATTCATCGTACACCTCCGCAATGTTCGCTTCCGTAACCGCATCCGCTCGCTCGTCTAGAATCAGCCTGCCGTCCGCGAGCCCGAGGTACCGGTCGGCGACGGCCTCGGCTAGCCGCGGCTGATGGAGGCTGACGAGTCCGACGAGGTTTCGCTCCCGAACCGCTTCGGCGAGTCGCTCAAGGACGCTCGCTCCCGTCGCGGGATCGAGGCTGGCGACCGGTTCGTCGGCCAAGAGCACGTCGGGTTCCTGTTGAAGCGCGCGGGCGATGCCGACGCGCTGTTTTTCGCCGCCGGAGAGGTCACCGACCCGACGCTCGGCGTACCCTCCGAGCCCGACATCGTGTAGCCGCTCGATTGCAGCCCGTTTCTCGGGTGGAGGATGCCAACCGAGCAGTTCCCGCCACGCCGGGACGCGTCCGAGCGAGCCGTCGAGAACGTTCGACAGCGCTGACTTGCTATCGATGAGCGCGCCCTCCTGAAACACCAGCGCCGCGTCGGTCGGAGCGAGATCGGTTCCGTCGAGGGTGATCGCGCCGACATCGGCGCGCTCTAACCCGTCGATACAGCGCAACAGTGTCGTCTTACCCGCCCCCGATCGGCCGACGAGAACGGTCAACTCCCCCGAGGTGAGTTCGAAGGAGACGTCAGCGAGCGCGGTCTCCTCCCCGTAGCGTCTCGTCAGTTCGGAAACGGCGAGCATCAGTCACTCGTCGTCTTCTTCTTCGGCTTCGAGGTCGGCGACCGCGACGCCCAGCTCCGCGGCGACAGTTCGCCCCGGCTCGGAGGGGCCCGGGGCGAC
>CAYQWI010000171.1:0-4733 GCA_964421165.1 uncultured Natronomonas sp. | reverse complement strand
CGATCGCACCCGAGAAGACGATCTCGAAGAGATCGGTTCCGATGGCGACGGGGACCGGCACGCCGATCGCATAGATCATCGCGGGCATACGGATGAATCCACCGCCGACGCCGAGGAATCCCGATAACAACCCCGTCAGAAACGCGACGATCGTTATGACCCAGGCTGAAACCCGTACGTCGCCGCGAAGCGTTACCATGGGTGGAATCCGAACTGTCCGCTGGATCCGCTTTGCTGTCTCCGGGATCTCGTACTCGCTGAGATCTTTCTCGGCGGCGCTGTGATCGATCCCCCCACCGTCCCCTTTCAACGCCTCACGAGTGACCATGAGACCGATTCCACCGAGTAACAGGACGTACGCCACGCTGATGACACCGCCCGCCAGCCCGAGGTCTTCCAGATAGAAAACGCTCGCTCGGCCGGCTTCGATTCCGAGCGTCGTTCCGGCGATCATTATCGCACCGAGTTTGTAGTCGACCTGCCCGAGGTCGTGGTGTTTCAGCGTCGCGATGACGGCCGTTCCGAAGACGAACGCCATCCCACTTCCGACGGCGACGCGCGCCGGGTACCCCATCATCAAGAGCGCGGGAGTGACGAGAAAGGACCCGCCCATCCCGAAAAAGCCGAACAGGATTCCGACGACGAGTCCGAAGCCGACGAAAAGCGCCAGTAGCTCGGGCGATCCGGTGAACGCTCCGACGAGAGTATCAAGCATACTCATCACCTCCGACGAGGACTCTCATTACCCAGGGACCGACGAGCCGTTCGAGACCGCCGTAGCCGACGTACAGCACGACCGCCTCGAGGAGGATAGCGCCGATCAAAAGCGCCGTCGCCGGATCCCACGTCGGGATCTCTAATCCAGCCATCGTTCGATGTCTCGATACCCTCGTGCAGTAGTTTGCGTCTGATACATTTTTACTCAGTACACCGTATCCGACACGGGAATATAACAGTTTTGTCTTTATTACACAATATTATATTCCGGTAACCTCCTCTCAACCATCCATAACGTATTGATAAGTTTTTAGTCGGGTGATTTGATCAGGCGAACAGGTACATATGGTTCAAATCGCACTGAGTACGCCGGTTGGGCGCGATATACTTTCCGGCACTGACGTTTTGTCTCTCTCGTGGATCGCGGCTATACGCGGAGAAAGTATATCTAACAGGTATCGTGACGTACCCGACGTGAGTTGTCAGAGGCGTTCCCTCAAATGGAATTGCATAATTTACCCAAAACTATTATCAGTGCGTACCCCGTAGGAGTGGTCGATGAGTTCAAAAAGCGAAGCAGTCCCGACGGAACCGATCCAACTGGCCGACGAAAGCGATCTCCAAGAAGTCGTCTCGACGTACGACATCGTCCTCGTCGACTTCTATGCGGATTGGTGTGGGCCCTGCCAGATGATGGAACCCGCCATCGAGTCGATCGCCGCGGAAACGGCCGCCGCGGTCGCGAAAGTCGACGTCGACACCTCCCAAGAGCTCGCCGCCCAGTTCGGCGTTCAAGGAATCCCGACGCTCCTTCTGTTCGCGGAGGGAGAGAACGTCGAGCGAATGGTTGGAATGCAGTCAGCCGATGAACTGTCGAGCGTCATCGAAAGCTACAACTGAGCGGCTGAAGCTGGATCATGGCTGAACGAACACGCGTCTGGCTGGTCGAACGAACCTACTCCGACGACGAACAGAACCTGATTATCCTCACGTATTCGACTCCGGATGGGAGCCACGACTTCCGCAAGGAGCGCGCGCTGACGAGCTTCACCGGCGATACACGGGAAACACCGGTCAGCCTCGAAGTCGAGAGGTCGAACCTCGGTACTGTCGACGATCCAGAGACACGCGAGCGATACGCGAAAGAGGCAGAGCGAATGGCGAAAACGCACGATCCGAACGACGTACTGTGAATTGGTCTCCCGGTGAAACAGGGGCGTATATTTTTGATTCTGCCCCGTAAAGACGACCATATGAGCACCGAGAATGCGCGAGAGATGGACCCGGCAGAAATCTCGGGGTTTTTGGCTCAAAACGGTACCGGCGTTCTCTCTCTCGCGGCTGAAAACATACCGTATTCGATACCGGTGTCGTACGGGTACGATTTCGAAGAAGAGATCTTCTACTTTCGGTTGGGATTTCTCGAAGGGAGCGAAAAGCGACGGTTCGTCGACGCGTCCGAGCAGGGGCGTCTCGTCGTGTACGACCGAACCGACGACGGATGGAAGAGCGTGATCGCCCTCGGTGAGTTAGAACGGATCGACGACGACGAACTGACTGTCGACATCGCGAAAAACCTCCGTGAGGCGGAGCTCCCACTGGTGGGCCTCTGGGAGGAGCCGATGGACGATATCGAATTTCAGATATACCGGTTCGAGGTCGAGCGGTTGACCGGCCGAAAGGAGGTCTCCGAAACGAGACCCTGATCCGTTCGAATGTCGGGCCGGACTACTCGGTCGAGATCAATCGCCGTCATCCGACGTACCGCTGTTGTTCTTCGGGAACGTCCTCGCCGATCTCGCGGAACTCCCCTTCGCCTACCTGCGCGATCAGTACGGGGATGTCCGCATTTCGGATGACCTCCTCAGCGACACTTCCGACGATCCGTTCTTGGTCACCGGTTTTGCCGTGCGTTCCCATCACAATCAGATCGATTTCATTCTCGTCGACGTACTCCAGAATCGCCGCGTGAGGAACGCCTGCGACTACTTCGCCGAAAAACTCTATCTCCGCTTCCTCGGCGATCTGGCGAATGGTTTCGATCGCTTCTTGACCCTCCTTTTTGAGCAGTTGGGCGACCTGTTCGCCCGTCTCGTCGGGTAGCATCATATATGAGCGAACGTCGATCACGTAGACGGCATGCACCGCCGCGTCGTTTTGGACCGCCTGGTGGATCCCCTGTTCGATGATACTCCCCATCCCCGCGCTTCCGTCCGTCGGGATGAGAACCGTCTCGTACATGTACTACCGCCCATTCGGTAGGTCGGCACTAAAGCTTCTAGTCCGGGATAAACGAATCAACCGCCAACGCGGAATTCGACGTATTCGTGCTCACACGGTGGTCCATTGGTTCCGCGCAGCCGTTTTTCAGTTACGTCCATAATGTAGCTTCCGCCCGTTTCGAGCCGGTCCAGTTCTGGGTCGTCCTCGTTCGGATGTCGACAGAGACTGTTCGGGTATCCGACGTGATCGGACAGTGCCGTCTCGATATCCGTTTCGGAGATCTTCGCCGATCCCTCCTTCAGCAGGCGCCGAAGCCGAGGTGCTCGACACAGCGTGTCGGGGATGAGTTTCTCGAACTCGCTGTCCATCGTCGTCGTATCCTCGACGTGGTTCGCGTGGACTAACAGTCCGTCGTCGTCCGGTTGGAGGTAGTTCGCCCGCTCGGGAGAGAGCTCCAGATTGATCATCTCACCGCTTTCGTGAGCGATGATCACGTTCGCGGAGCAGACTCGATCTTTGGCGATCAAGGGCTCGATCGCCGCGTCCATTCGCTCCGAGTTGAATATCTCCCGGAAGCGAACGTGATAGGGCTTTCTGAAGGGCTCATCGCCGTCTTTCTCAGTAACGAGACCGTTTAGCGTCATCCCGATACCGGCCTCGTTCACGCCGATCTTTCCGCCGACGATGCCGGCCTCTGTCATCGCGACGTGGTCGAGACCGTCGTCCGCTCGCACGTCCATCACGAACGTTTCGAGCCCCGGCATCCAATCCCAGTTTTGTCCGAGATAAGTGTGACCGTTCGCAGAGAGCGTGTTTCGAATCCCGTAGGCGGTACACGCGTCCGGTTTCGTCATCCCGAGCTCATCGGCCGAGTTTTTAAACGCGCTATACATCACCTCGTATCGCGCATTTAAGATCGTGATCTCCTCGATAGAGCGGCCGCTCCCCTCGGCGACTCCCCGCATCTCTTCGGCGTACGCCTCGTTTTCCGCTTCGATGAGGGGGACGAACTTCTCCGCCTGTTCGTATACGGTGTCTCTGCTGGAACCTTTGTGTTCGAACGTGTCGAGGTATATCTCGAGATTTTTCTCGATCTCGGAGGCAAACCGCTCTCCGTGTTTCACACCGCGTTCGAGCGGTGTCCCAGTGAGCGTCAGTTTTCGTAACGGACCGTACTTCGATGACGATTTCTGTGTTGGCATGTACCACAACTTCGTCCGGGGAGCAAAATGTGTTGCGACGGACGGATGTTCTCCCCCTGGATTGGGGTGTGTGATCTAGGGACAACGTATTAATCAATCCGCCGGGATGTTTGGATAGATCCCAATGAAAAAAGAGATCATCAATCCAGAGACCGGTGATTGGGCCGACCACGAGGTTGCGTACGCCGAAGGCGTTGCCGTTCGTATGGCTGGCGCAAAACGGGTCTTCATTTCGGGAATCGTCGCCGAAGGCGAAACTATCGAGGCCCAAACACGTAACGTGCTCGAATACATCGATGGGCTGCTCGCAGACCACGGCGGCGGGATGAGAGACGTCGTTCGAGTCCGCGTTTACATCAGTCGCCCGCATATGGACGACGAGGCCCTCGAAACCGTTCACGACGTTCGAAACGAGTTTTTCGTACAGGACCATCTCCCGGCCAGCACACTTGTTGAGGTCGAAGACCTCGTCAACGAGGACTATATGATCGAGATCGATGCGGATGCGATCATTCCCGACGGGGAGTGGGACGTCGAGTTAGTCTGAGTCGTTATATCGAGCCAAAGACGCAGGTAGCATGGAGTTGTACA
>CAYQWI010000170.1:0-4750 GCA_964421165.1 uncultured Natronomonas sp. | reverse complement strand
TTCTCGCATCCGCTCGAAGTCTCGCTATGCGAGGGGAGGGATTCGAACCCACGGACCCCTACGGGAGCGGATCTTAAGTCCGCCGCCTTTGTCCAGACTCGGCCACCCTCGCGCAGACGGGAATCAGAGGGCGTCCGGGATGGATGTTTCGGTCGGCGCTCGTCACCGAACGAGGGGATAGACGAACGAGGAAGTAGTTATTCCGGCCGACCAGTGATCACCAATCGACCGAAAGCGACCCGTCACCGTTCGGATCGGGAGCGATCTCCTCGTTCGTCCGCCGATCGACGACGTGGATCACTCCGCGATCTTTCTTTGCGGGACAGCTATCCGCCGCGTCGATATTGTGCTGAAGATCATCCTCCGCAAAAAAATAGACGTTCGGCTTGGCGATCCCGGTCGTGATATCCATTTCCCAGTTAGTCGATACCTCGGCGCACTTCCCGGCCGCGATACACTTGTTCGCCTCGAAGATCAGCTTGTACGGCGCCTCCTCGATCGGCGGGGCGTTCCCCTCACCGATTTCGCTCGGATCGATAGGTTCGTCGGCCATACAACCGTTCGGAGGGCACCGAATTTGGCTCTGACGGATGTTCGATCAGTCGTCGGTACCGGTTCGCGCGGGGTCCGTAGATTCGGACTCCAGTTTCCGGAGCCGATCCGGACGGCCGACAGCATAGATCGTCTCGCCCGCCGTCAGACGTCGATCCGGGGACGGGATCGCTTCGATATCGCCGCCGGCCGTTCCGATCGCGACGACGGCGATATCGACATCTCCGACCGCTCGGTCCACGAGGGCGCTGCCTTCCGATACGCGTACGACACCCATCGTCTCCGCGGCCGTCCGTAGTTGTGCGGCGAACTCCCGATCGGTTCGCGGTTCGACGGGGAGCGCGACGAGCCGGTAGCGGCGGTCCGTATCCAGCCGGATCGCGTCCGGTTCGTCCACCGCGAGCGTCACGATATCGTCGGCGGTGCCGCGAACTTCGGCGTTCATCACGCGCTTCGGATGGGTGTCATCCGCCGGGTCACCTTCGGTCCATACCTGAACGAGATCGCCGGGGCTTGCGTTGTTCGGTGGGTCCGCCCTGATCGCAAGCGCCGCGCTCCCGGGCGGGAGCGTCGCACCGATTCCGGATTCTCTCCCTCCTACCGCGAGATACTCGACGGTCGCGTCGTCGTCGAACTCCACATCGACGTGTCCGACGCCGTAGTCGGTTCGAAGCCGGTCGATGAACCTCGTTCGGAGCTCCTCGAGCGTCAATCGCTTGGGGAACACGAGCGTATGTCCCACGAGTTTCTCCTTCGTCGCGGGATCGACGGGATCGTAGCCGTCGATATCTTCGATCTCGTCGGGCAATCGAACGGTCGTCACTCTACCGACGGTCCGGACGATCCGGCTCACGTCCGCATCGACGCTTTTCGCGCCCGAGACAGCGAAGAGTCCGACGCCGATCCGGTCACCGATCCGCCCACCTGCGGCCGCAGAGACGCCGGCGACGAAGAACGTCACCGTGTTAAATATCGCCGTCTCGACGGCGAGAAGCTCGAGTTGGCCGCCGATCACCTCGCTGAGCGCCCCCGCCGTGTTGAGATAGATCGCGACGACGCTCAACCCGACGAGCACCGAGAGTCCGTCCGGAACGCGATCGGCGGTGTACCAGCGATGGACGATCCCGGCCGCGGCCCCCACCGCCGCCGCCGTCACGACGAGGACGATCAGACGGGCCGCATCGACGAGAAGCCCGGTGCCGAACGCGATCTGTCCGACGGCGACGCTCACGCGATCACCTCTTCGAACGTGTTGAGCGCCTCACGCGTCCCGACGACGAACAGTTCGTCCCCGACTCGGAGATCGACATCGCCGTGGGGGGCGACGATCCAGCCGCTGGGACGTTTGATCGCCAACACCGCGACGCCGTAGGTGTCTCGGATGTCCGAGTTGCTGATCGCCTCCTCGGTACGGTCAACCGATTTGACCGTGATCTTTCGGAATCGCTTGCCCGCACGGCGGAGCATCGAAATCAACTCGAACTCCCGACGTGTCCCCCGTGCCGTGACGATGACCTTCGCGCGGGGAACGCCGACCAGCGCGCTCGCCTTCGACCGGTCGACTGCGACGGTGATCCGTCCGTCACCGCCCGTCGTCGTCGGCGCGACGGAGGTCGCGGGAACTGATTCCTCAGAACCACCGTCGGTCTTGAGCGCTTCCTCGCGCTTCAGGGAGGATTTCGCCGCGATGACCGTACCGCGCACTTCCGTTTCGCCCGTGAGCACGGTGACCTCGTCACCCCGTGCGAGCCCGGTCGGAACCAACGCGTCGACGGAGACGGCGCGTTTCCCGCTCGGAATCCGTTTCGAAATCCCCGACAACGGCGGGGCCGCGATCACGGTCGCCTTTCCGCGCTCGTCGATACGGACGGAGACGTCGGCCAGATCGAGTTCGGTCCGTAGCCGATCCGAAAACCGCGCTTCGAGCTCGGAGATCGGGAGATCGGCCGGAAGACGCCACTCGCCATCTCGAATTTCGTCGCGGATACGCTCCGAAAGTGGCGGATAGCCTTCCATGTCGATGATCTCCCCGACGACTTCGATCCGAACGTCACCGCGAGAGCCGACGAGTTCGACGACATCACTCGACAGCGTCCGGTCTCTGAGCTTTTGCAACGAGAGTCGCTTCGGGACCGCCGAACCCATCGCATCGCCCTTCGCGTGGGCGTACAGCGCGAGCATCAACACGACGATCAACGCGACGATGACTCTCGTCCCGGACTCGATGACCGCCGGATCGTTCAGCGCGAGTAGTCCGCCGTTGATACCCGCAAGCGCCAGCGCGAGAACGACGACACCGAAGGCCGGAATCGAGACGCCGGTTACGTATTTAAATAAAAATCCGAGCCCCCACGCAACGAGCGCCGGGAACATTCCGGTCAGAACGCCGAGATAGATGCCGAGTAAGATCCCGACGGGAAGCGGCTGCGTCATGGAGCGTACTCTCGGCCGCCGCTTATAAACTACTGTCGGCACGACCGCTTTCGCGAGGAGGGAGACTCCCAAGCGATGCCTTATTATCGATCGGAAAGTAAGCTACTGCCGCAATGGCGACTTCCGAGAACGCCGACGACGGGGGGAGTTCTCGGAGTCTGCTTCGAACACGGGTGGTCATTCTCCTTACGGGGTTCGTCGCGGTTCTCTCGGTGATAACCGGCATCGTACACATCGGCGCAACCGAGGTGTCCGGGCCGCTCGCGCCGTTCATACCCGAAGTGGTCGCCCGGACGGCCGGATTCACCGGCGTGATAACGGGGTTTTTGATGCTGGTAACCGTCTACGGGCTTCGGCGCCGCTATCGCGTCGCGTGGTACGCCGCGATCCTGCTGCTACCCATCACCGGCCTACAGGGGCTCGCGCAGTCGAGCGTCCTCTCGTTTCCCCTCGTCGCGGTCTCGGTGATCGCGATACCGATCGCGCTCATAACTCGGCGATACTTCGACCGGGGGCTCGATCTCACGCTGACGCAACTCGCATCGTTAGCCGCGATCCTCGCCGTCCAGGTGTACGGAACCGTCGGCGCCTACGCGCTCCGCGACGAATTCGACGAAGTCAACACGATCCTCGACGCGTTTTATTTTACCCTCGTTACCGCCTCGACCGTCGGATACGGCGATATCACCGCGACGACGCAGTTCGGGCGTCTCTTCTCGATGTCGGTCCTCTTGACCGGAGTCGCGAGTTTCGGTGTCGCCCTCGGTACCCTGCTCGGCCCACTGATCGAAGCCCGCCTCGCAACCGCACTCGGAAACATGAGCGACAAACAACTCGACCTACTGGAGAATCACTACATCGTCACCGGATACGGCGATTTGACCGAACCGATCCTCGAAAGCCTCGACGGGAACCAGACGGTCGTCGTCGTGCGCGATCCCGAGGACGCGAAGCGGCTTCGCGATCGCGGCCACGAAGCCCTCACCGCCAACCCGAGCGATGAGGAGCCGCTGAGACGCATCCACATCGAACGGGCTCGCGGACTCATCGTGGCGACGAACAACGACGCCGAGGACGCGATGGTGATCCTGACCGCGAGAGAGCTTAACCCCGACCTCCGGATCGTCGCGGCGGCGACGGATCGCGAGAACGTCCGAAAGCTCAAGCGGGCCGGCGCGGATTCAGTGTTGAGTCCGTCGGTGCTGGGCGGCCGGTTGCTCGTCAAGTCCGCGCTCGGTCCGAACGGAGCCGAGCCGATCGGCGAACTGCTCGACGAGAACGGCGACCAAAAATAATCCTCACAACGCGGCCGCGGCGTCGAGTGCGATCCGGATCGCCCGGGTGACGTTGTCCTTCGCCTTCTCCGGAAGCTCCTCGTCATCGGTTTCGCCTTTCTGTGTTCCCTCGACGAGATTACCGTCGACGGTACAGATCGCGCCGGCGGCCAGCCCTTTTCGACGGGCGAGCGTGAACAGCGCGGCGGCTTCCATCTCGACGCAGAGCAAGCCGGCCTTCGACCAGTTTTCCACGTAGGACTCGGTTTCGGCATAAAAGGCATCGTCCGTGGCGATCGGTCCGACGTGGACCGGCGCGTTTCGTCCCTCGGCCGATTCGACGAGCGCGGACAGGACCCCGTAGTCGGGAACGGCGGGTACGGTTTCGGACTCGTAGCGTTTCGTCGTCCCCTCGTCTTTCGCCGCGCCCGTCGCGACAACGGTGTCGCCGATCTCGATGTCGGATTGGAGCGCCCCCGTCGTTCCGACCC
>CAYQWI010000169.1:0-4752 GCA_964421165.1 uncultured Natronomonas sp. | reverse complement strand
ACCTCCTCGCCGGACTCGTCGTCGACGCCGTTCGTGCGGTCGCCGACGACGACGGTATCGACACCGACAACATCAAAGTCGAGAAGGTCGTCGGCGGCGCCGTCGACGAGTCCGAGCTCGTCGAGGGCGTCCTCGTCGGCAAGGAGCGCGTCCACGACAACATGCCCGCGCTCGTCGAGGACGCCGACATCGCGTTGCTCGACACCGCGATCGAGGTCAAAGAGACCGAGATCGACGCCGAGGTCAACGTCACCGACCCCGACCAACTCGAGCAGTTCCTCGAACAGGAGGAAAAACAGCTGCGCGAGATGGTCGACCAGCTCGTCGACGTCGGCGCCGACGTCGTCTTCTGTCAGAAGGGCATCGACGACATGGCCCAACACTACCTCGCCCAGGAGGGCATCCTCGCGGTCCGCCGCGCGAAGAAATCCGACATGAAGGCGCTGGCCCGCTCGACGGGCGGCCGCGTCGTCTCCAACATCGACGACATCACCGCCGAGGACCTCGGCTTCGCCGGCTCCGTCTCCCAGAAACCCATCGCGGGCGACGAGAAGATCTTCGTCGAGGACGTCGACGACGCCCGCGCGGTCACGCTCATCCTCCGCGGCGGCACCGAGCACGTCGTCGACGAGGTCGAACGCGCCGTCGAGGACAGCCTCGGCGTCGTTCGCACGACCCTCGAGGACGGGCAGGTGCTCCCCGGCGGCGGCGCCCCCGAGATCGCCCTGGCGCTGGGACTGCGTGACTTCGCCGACTCGGTCGGCGGCCGCGAACAGCTCGCCGTCGAGGCCTTCGCCGACGCCGTCGACGTCATCCCGCGTACGCTCGCGGAGAACGCCGGCCTCGATCCGATCGACTCGCTCGTCGATCTCCGGAGCAAACACGCCGACGGCGACAACGCCACAGGTCTCGACGCCTACACCGGTGAGGTCATCAACATGCAGGATGAGGGCGTCGTCGAGCCGCTCCGCGTGAAGACCCAGGCCATCGAGTCCGCCACCGAGGCGGCCGTGATGATCCTCCGCATCGACGACGTCATCGCCGCCGGCGACCTCAAGGGCGGCAGCTCCGACGACGACGACGACGACGCGCCCGGCGGACCCGGCGGCGCTCCCGGCGGCATGGGCGGCATGGGCGGCGGCATGGGCGGTATGGGCGGCGGCATGGGCGGCATGATGTAAGTTCGGTCGCTCACCACACCGCACACCGGAACCGACCCGACCCGTCGCGTCCCGCCGATCGAACATCCGAACGTTCTTTTTATTTAATCCCCCGAGCGACTGCGTTTCGCTCGCCGAGGTGACCTCACTCGAGACGATCCGCGAGGTCGTGCAGGCTCTCGACGACGAGGTCCGGATCGCGGCCGAGGTGTTCTCGGGGAGCGCCTCCGGTCGGGCGAGCGAGCCATGCGGCGTTCATCCCGGCGTGCTTTGCGCCCCAGACGTCCCGCATCCCGCCGCCGGAGACGTGGAGGATCTCCCCGATCGCCGTATCGGTCCGCGTTGCGGCGTGACGATAGATCGCCGGCTCGGGCTTGTAGGTCTCGACCTCGGCCGCGCTGATCGTTCCCGAGACGAGATCGCCGATGTCGGCGGCCGAAACCAGATGCGCTAACATCTCGGGATTGCCGTTCGAGAGGACGTAGACGGGATAGCCCGCCTCGACGATCCGTTCGACGCCGTCCGCTACGTCGTCGAACACCGTGAGCTCCTCCTCGTAAACCGTCCGTCGGATCCGATCTCTGGTCTCCGCGGGGACCTCGTGGCCCGCCGCCTCGAGCGCGTATCTGAGCCCGTGACCGATGAGCTCCCAGAAGGGTCGGTACTCGTCAATGTCGTTCGCGATCATCGAATACTGGAGATACTGGCTCCGCCAGCGCTGTGAGACGGGAGTTCCGTCCTCGATCCCCGGGACGTGTTCCTCCAGGGCGTCGGCCTGTGAGCCGACGTCGACGAGAGTGGTGTACGAATCGACGGTGATCGTCTCGATGTCGTCCATCGTCTCCAACTGTATCGGTCGAAACATAAGCGTACCTTCGGGCGCCGCCGGTGGCGTTAGCCGTCCACTTCGTCGGTTCGATGCCGAAACCGAGCCGGGGAACCACGGTTATTATACTATCGGGCGTCACAGACGCCGTATGGTCGTCGAAACGGTCGTCGTCGCTATCTGGGTGATGCTCCCCGCTTATATCCCGAACAACGTCGCGGTGTTGGCCGGCGGCGGTCGGCCGATCGACAACGGGATGACGCTCGACGACGGCAAACGGCTCCTCGGTGACGGCAAGACGTGGCGCGGGACCGCGTTCGGAACCGCCGCGGGTGTCGCCGTGGCGCTCGCCCTCAACCAGCTTCACCCGTTCGTCAGCGGCGGCGTCGCCGCTGACCCGTTCCCGATCGCCGCCGCTGTCTCGCTCGCCTTCGGCGCGATGCTCGGTGACATCCTCGCATCGTTTCTCAAACGCCGGACCGGGAGAGAGCGCGGGGCGGTCTTCCCGGGTGTCGATCAGCTCGATTTCGTCGTCGTCTCGCTGGTCCTGACGGCGGTCGTCGCGACCGGGTGGTTCCTCGAGACGTTCACCCTCGGCGTCCTCGTCGCCGTCTTCGTTCTGACGCCGGTGTTGCACGTCTCGACGAACGCGATCGCGTACGCGCTCGGACTGAAAGACGAACCGTGGTGAACTACCCGGCGACGTTTCGCCGGTTCGTCCGTATTCGGCGGGTGCTTTCGGGCCCGCTGTGAGGCGTTTTCGGGACGCATCCGCGGGAAGAACGATTTATTATCCGAGCTTATTTATTAGAACGTACAATGTCCCTGGTGGTTCCGTTCGACGGGTCGACACTCTCGAAAGCCGCCCTCGTCCGTGCGGCACAGTTCGAGCAGGTACTCGGCGAAGAGGTGCTCGTCGTGAGCGTCATTCCGAAGAACAACGCCCAGTACGCCCGAGAACGGGGCTGGATCGGCGAGACGGAGCCGTACGATCCCGAGTCGATCGTGGCGCACCTCCGGACCGAAGTTTCGAAGCTGGCTCCGACCGCCTCGTTTCGGTATCTCACGGTCGGGCGACACGCACCGCGGGGCACGATCGCGGGTCGAGTCCGACGGTTCGCCAGGGAAAACGACGCGACGATCCTGTTCATCGGGAGCGAGAACGCGGGGCGCCTCGTGAGTTCGATCACGGGCGGACAGTCCGTCGCCCGGGAGCGGTCGTACGATTCTTTCATCGTCACGAGCGAAATGCTACCGGAAATCAAAAAGCTCGAGGAGGCGGTCCCGGCCGACGAGTTGCTATCCTGATTGACCTCGAAAGCGTCCGGCATCGCGGGACCGGGCGAACGGTCCCGTTCCGGATGCGCCCCGCGTCGTCAAAAGACGGCGTCGTCGGCCGTCCGCTCAAACCGTTGCCGGGCCGCCCTTCGGTTCGATGACGGTGACGTCCTCGGCGTCGATGTCGTCCGTTTCGAGCCGCATCGGGACGAACTCCCGTCGCTCGAAGGCGTCACGCTCGTCGGGCGTCCCGATCGTACACCAGAGCTGTACCTCGTCGGGCCCGTGCCACTCCCCCTGTCTGGAGATACCGAAACAGACGTACTCCGAGCCGTCGTGTTCGATGACGGCCCCCTTCCGAATCCCGGGGTCACCGTGGATAATGAGCTGTTTCATACGCCGGTTTCGGGCGAATCCGGGTTAAGCGCTTCGACAGGATTCGAGCGGGAGCTTCCACGGACTATCTCCGAGAGTCGGCCGGATCGGGAACCGATCCTTCGACGGTCGCACGGTCCGGTAACTCGAGGTCGGGCTCCCTACCGACGGTGAAGAGCCGCTCTGTGAGGGTGAGCTCCTCGGCTTTCGGGCTCGGCTTCTCGACGGCCTCGTACTCGACTGCGACCTCCTCCCCCTCGGCCGCGATCCGAACGGTACAGAGCTGGTAGGACGGGTAGAAGACGGGCGGGAGGATCCCGATAATTCCGTCGCGGCGGTGAAGCCGCTTGAGCCACGTTCCGGTGTTGACCAAGAGGCCGCCATCGAGCTCTCGCATCCGCGGGCGGTGGGTGTGTCCGTAGCAGAACACCGCGGTTTCGGGGTCCGCCTCGAAGACCTCGCGTGCGGCCTCGATATAGGGTTTCTCCGCGTCGACGGTGAGCTCCGTCTCGAAGACGCCGAACCGATCGATCGTCTTCCTGAGGTCCCGTCTGAGCAGATACAGCGGGATCCCGACGAGCAACAACAGCCCCGCAACCATCACGTTGACGCTGAGCAGGAACCACGCCGCCGTCCCGGCGATCCCGAACTGTCCGAGGAAGGCGGTAGTGCGATCGACTGGCATCGACCAGACGCCGATCAGGTCCAAACCGGCCAACACCGCCAGCAGTGCGCTGATGTTGAACAGCAACAGAAACGGGACCAGGGCGTACCGCAACAGCGGGTTCATCTCCCGATAGAAATACTTCGAGCCGAGCCAGACGGGCATCCGTTCGGTCGGCGTGACCGCCTGGACGTCCTTGAGCCAGTTGAACTTCCCGCGATCCGAGAGCTGTCCCGCGCGGCTCGTGACGAGGGTATTGTAGTAGTAGCCGAGCGGGGTCGCATACGGGTTCCCCCAATCCTCGATCCGGTTGTTCGGATCCTGCTGGTGGCCGTGCTCGAAGTGAACGGTCCGATCGCCGACCGGACGCTCGATCGACTGCCCCTGGACGAGGTCGACGTTGTACTCGGCGAAGCGATCGACGTACTCCTCGTAGGCCGCGAGTTCGT
>CAYQWI010000168.1:0-4785 GCA_964421165.1 uncultured Natronomonas sp. | reverse complement strand
GTAGTCGACGAGCGTTCCCTCGCGTTCGTACAGCGGGAACTCCGCACAGAGCGATTCGACTTCGGCGGCGGCCTCCGCCTTGATCCCGTCGTCGTCCGGACTGTCAACGACGCGGGAGATGATGTCCGCGACCTGTTCGCAGGCCGCTTCGTCGAATCCGCGCGTCGTGAGCGCGGGCGTTCCCGCGCGGATCCCGGACGGGTTGAACGGCGAGCGAGTCTCGCCGGGAACGGTGTTTTTGTTCAGCACGATTCCGATCTCTTCGAGCGCCTCTTCGGCGACCGTGCCACTGGTGTCTGGATGGGAGTCCCGCAGATCGACCAACACGAGATGGGTGTCGGTGCCGCCGGAGACGAGCGAGAACCCGTGTTCTTGCAGGCGCGATCCGAGCGCCTCGGCGTTGTCGGTGACCTGCCGTGCGTAGCGTTCGAAGTCGGGAGAAAGCGCCTCCTTGAAGCCGACCGCTTTGCCGGCGATGTTGTGCATCAGCGGGCCGCCCTGCGCGCCGGGGAAGACGGCGGCGTCGATCGCGTCGGCGTGCTCCTCGTCGCACATGATGATCCCGCCGCGTCCGGACCGGATCGTCTTGTGTGTCGAACCGGTGACGAAGTCGGCGATTCCGACCGGAGATTGGTGGACACCGGCCGCGACCAGACCGGTGATGTGAGCGATATCCGCGAGATGGTAAGCGTCGGTCGCGTCGGCGGCTTCCTGTACCCGTTCGAACTCTACCTCGCGGGGGTACGCGGAGTACCCGGAGACGATGATGTCGGGATCGAACGACTCGGCCTGTTCACGGAGGTCGTCGTAGTCGATGTATCCCGTCTCCGGATCGATCTCGTACTGTTCGACCTCGTAGGTTTTCCCGGTGAAGTTCGCGGGATGGCCGTGGCTGAGGTGGCCGCCGTGTTCGAGTTCCAGCGACAGTATCTTGTCGCCGGGATCGAGCATGGCGAGGTACACGCCCATGTTCGCCTGCGTGCCCGAGTGCGGCTGGACGTTCACGTGCTCTGGGCCCCACAGCTCTTTGGCCCGCTCGATCGCGAGTTCCTCGACGGTGTCGGCCGGTCCACAGCCGGCGTAGTATCGCTCGCCGGGATAGCCCTCGGCGTACTTGTTCGTCAACTCGGACCCCTGTGCCTCCAGAACGGCCTCGGAAACGTGGTTCTCGGAGGCGATCATCGCCAGGGTGTCCTCTTGGCGGTCGCGCTCGTCGACGAGGGCGTCGGCGATCGCCGGATCTGCCCGGCGGACCTGCTCGTAGCTCATGTGTTCGAAACTGCGTGATACTGCGACAAGAAGCTACCCGTTCGCCGCAAGTCCATCCGGTGTCGGAACCGAACGATTCGTTGTCTCTCACACCAAAACGAACGCCATTCCGTCCGAACGGCCGTTTCAGGGATTTTTAAGCCTAACGAACAGTTAAATATCTCGCCAACCATATATGGATACAAGCTGATGACTGCAACTGTTACCGAGTCGTCCGTCGCGCACGTACTCGCCGAAGCGATCGAGACGGCGGATGACGGCCTGTTCGTCGTCGCTCCCGACGAGGAGACGATCGAAGGGCTCGTCGAGGTACTGGATGCGGACTCGCCGTCTGTTCGACTCCTCGCCGAACCAGCGGCGCTGAAGGAGGTGATGGGCGATTTCCTCATCGGAAGCCGAGCCGCGAACCACGTCGAATCGGGGGTGTTAGAGATCAGGACGTACGATGAGGGAACGAACGCGCTGATGGTTACGGACGATTCGGTAGTGGCCATCGTTCGGGCCGCCGACCACGTCGCCGGTTTATCGACCGACGACGAGGCGTTCATCGACAGCGCGAACGATCGGTTTTCCAGCGCGTGGGAGACTGCGGATCCGTACAGCCTCCGAACCCCATCGCTCGAGCGGATCCGAGAGACGCTCCGAACCGAACTCGGCGATTCGACGGCGGACGATTTCGACGCGATGCTTTCGTCGCTCAAAACGGCCCGCGGCGACGGCCACGGCCTCGACGAAGTTACAATAGCGCTCTTGGTCGCCGCGAGAAACGAGGATCTACTCTACGATATCTCGAAGTGGGGCGAGAACGTCGGAATCGCCTCCAAAGCGACGTTTTCTCGAACGAAAACCCGTCTCGAAGAGGACGGACTCATCGACACCGAAAAAGTCCCGATCGATGTCGGCCGCCCCCGACTGCGTCTGAAGCTCGCGGACGAGCGCCTCCGCGAAGCGTCCGACGCCGATCTCGCGGGCGTTGCCCAATCGATGCTCGCGGCGTAACGACTGTTGGTCCCAGTGACGGTCGGTTCGGCGTGCTGAGTAACCGTGCTCCCGCGGCTTTTATCGCCCACCGGGCGGATTGACCGAACATGACACAGATCGCGGCTCGGCGATCGACCGGAGGGCACTCGTGACGACGGTCGGTCTCTGCGGCGACGGCACAGCGATGGCTGCGGTTCAAGCCGCGCTCGAAGACACGAAAGCGGTCCCGACGGCGGTCGATCCCGAGTCGATCGGGCGGACTGACGTGGCCGTCATCGCCGCGAGCGTCGGTGCGGACGCGTTCGAAACGGCGACGCGGCAGGCGCAAGAACGTCAGACGCCACTTATCAGCGTCGAGCTGGGCGGCATCGGAGGGGTTCCTGTCACCGGTGTCGACGCGGCAGTCTCGGGAGCCGCGCCGGAGACCGCTTGCTATGAGTGTCTCCGTCAACGAGTAGCGGCCGGCGATCCAGACCGCGGATCGGCCGACATCGACGAGTCGACCGCTCGGTTCGCCGGGGCCGTCGCCGGTCGCGAACTGGCGACGCTCGTCTCGGGTGGCCAATCGCCACTTCTCGGCGGCGTCATCGAGATACCGTACGCACAGCGGCGGATCCTCCCGGTTCCGTACTGTGCGTGCGCCGACTCCGGATCGGACGAGCTCCGTCGACATCACGAGGACCGAGCCCTCGACGAATCGATCTCTCTGGCCGAAGTGGCGTTCGACGAACGCGTCGGTCCGATCACCTCCATCGGCGAGGCCGAATCCTTCCCGGTCCCCTACTATCTCGCTACGCTCGCCGACACGCCTTTTTCCGACGCTGACGCTCCCGAACACGCCGCGGGCGTCGGACTCGACTGGGACCCGGCATTTATGAAAGCGCTCGGCGAGGCGCTCGAACGGTACAGCGCCGCCGTGTATCGGACTGACGGCTTCGAGACCGACCCCGAAACGCCGATCGAGCAGGACCGATTCGTCGCTCCCGATGGCTCGTCCGGATCGGTGACGTACTGGCACGACGCCGAAGCGTTATCCAGCGGTCAGAAGATACAGCTCCCTGCCGAACTGGTCGTCTTCCCGCCGCCCGAACGGACGATACGCCCCGCGATCACGACCGGACTGGGATTCGGAAACGGCGGTGCCGACGCGATCTGTTCGGGACTGTACGAAGTCATCGAACGCGACGCGTCGATGATCGCGTGGTACTCGACGTACGAACCGATGGGGCTGTCCGTCGACGACGAGGCGTACGAGACGCTGGCGAACCGGGCGAAAAGCGAAGGACTGGAGGCGACCGCGGTGCTTCTCACACAGGACATCGACGTGCCCGTCGTCGCAGCCTGCGTCCACCGTGACGGGGAATGGCCGCGGTTCGCCGCCGGCTCGTCGGCCCATCTGGATCCCGCGGCCGCCGCCCGTGGCGCGCTCGAGGAAGCCATTCAAAACTGGCTGGAGCTCCAGCGGATGGGGCCCGATCGGGCGTCCGAGGAGGGCGGTGCGATCGGTACGCACGCCGAGTTCCCGGAGCCGGCGCGTGCGTTCGTCGATCCGGAGACGACGATTCCGGCAACGAGCGTCGGTCCCACGGAGATCCCGACGGGCGCGTCAGAACTCGACGAACTCGTCGATCGGGTCAGCGACGCCGGGGTGGACGCATACGCCGCCCGAGTGACACCGCGGGACATCGAGACGATGGGATTCGAAGCCGTCAGAGTGGTTGTCCCCTCCGCACAGCCGCTTTTCACCGGCGAGCCCTACTTCGGCGAGCGCGCCCGGACGGTCCCGGACTCGCTCGGCTTCGAGCCGCGACTCGATCGAACGTATCACCCTTTCCCCTGAAAGACGATGCGGTCTCAGGCGTTTTCTGCGTCTTCGGCGGCTTCGACGTCGACTACTTCGCCTGCCGAAACCCACCCGTCGTCCGTTTCCGTTCCGGCAACGAGCGGATCGTCCTCGCCGTCCGTTACGAGCCGGTACGCCGTCCCGTCCGACGTAACGCCTTCGGCCTGGAACGCTTCCTGGAAGAACTCCGCAGAGCGCATCTGAAGCGTGACCGTCGAATCGTCCTCGAACGTGAGGCGGACATCCCGCGGCGTGATGTTGTGAACCTGCTTCGCGAGGGTGTGCATGCACGTCCGAACGCCGGCGACCGACAAATCGGTGGCGTTTCTCGATGACGGTGATCACTGGGACAGCTGTGCTCGACGCTCACCGTCGACCGGAAACGTAAAACCGCGGTAGACCGGGGATGTTCGTATGGAGCTACTCGACGACATCGACCCCGTTCGCGCGTGGCTCGCGGCGTTTTTCGGCGGAATCGCCGCCCTCGTAATCGGATCGATCGCGTTTCCACGGCAGGTGTACGACGGCTTCCTGTGGCGGTACTTCTGGGGCCCGGTCGACGCCGACGCCCACGGTGCATCGTGTGCCGTTCGTTCCGGCGGGACGACCGAGCGTCTGTACAGCCAATCCGCCTGCGCCGCCGCCGACTGCATCGTCGTCACGCCGGGATATAAGACCATTTCGACGATCAG
>CAYQWI010000167.1:0-4799 GCA_964421165.1 uncultured Natronomonas sp. | reverse complement strand
CCGTCCGGTTGGAAGCGTATGTATACGACGACCGGTTCACGCTGGCGGTCGATCTGACCGGCGACTCGTTGCACAAGCGACCCTACCGGGTCTGTGAACACGACGCGCCCCTTCGGTCGACGCTCGCGTACTCAATGCTTCGGATCGCCGAGTGGACGGCCGACGAGCGGCTCGTCGATCCGATGGCCGGATCCGCGACGATTCCGATCGAGGCTGCACAGGCGGCACGAGAGGAGATCCCACGACCCGATCTCGAACCGAACTTCGAGGACCTTCCGGAGTTCGACGGCGAGCGGTTTCGGGCGCTCCGAGCGGGTCACGAAACGCGGACGCCGCCGCTCGATATCGAGGCGAGAGATCGACGGGAAAAGTGGCGGCGATGCGCGCGCGTCAACTGCGACGCCGCCGGTCTGAGAGACGCCATCGAGATCGTCGACGCCGACGCTCGCGAAGCGCCGATCGACGCCGACTGCGTCGTCACGAACCTCCCGTTCGGAATCCGGGTGAGCGACGATCTCCGGCGGCTGTATCGGGAGTTCGCCGATCGGATACGCAACGGCGGCGTGGATCGACTCGTCGCGCTGACGACGAAACCGGAGTTGCTTCCCCTCGAAACGTGTGCGGAGTACGAGATTCCCTACGGACGCCTCGACGCGAGTATCGTCGTCTGGGAACGGTGAGCGGTTCGAGATATTAGTAGCTGGAAGCCGAACGGCACCCATGCGATTGTTCGTCAGCGTCGACTTCGAGGACGTCGCGGACACGATCGAAGCGCTTCAGGAACCGCTGACGGGGTTGCCGGGAGTGCGGCCGACCGACCCCGAACAGGCGCACGTCACCGTGAAGTTTCTCGGTGAGCGCGATCACGACCTCGAGGCGCTCTCAACAGCCCTGAAGCGAGCGATCGAGGAGGCAGGGACCGAACCGTTCGAAGCCACGCTCGGGGGAGTCGGGGCATTTCCGTCCGAGGAGTACATCCGCGTCGTCTGGGCGGGCGTCGAAGCCGGCGCTACGGAGATATCCGAACTCCACCGACACGTCGAAAGCGAAGCGACTGCGCTCGGCTACGACGAGGGACGCCACGAGTTCACGCCGCACGTCACGCTCGCTCGGATGGAACACGCGGCCGAGAAGGCGGCCGTTCAGCGGTTCCTCGACGAAGCGACGCCCGACGTCGGACCCGTGCGCGTCGAAGAGTTGCGACTCAAAGAGAGCACGTTGACCGACGACGGGTCCGAGTATAGAACGGTGGAACGGTTCCACCTATAGCGTTCCTTCCGGGCCGGGAGTCCGGCTCGAAATCGGAGCGCCGATCAGCCGAGCAGGTAGCGCAGCCACGGGTTCGATTCAACGATGGCCGTCCCTTCGAGTGTGCGATCGATTCCGAGGATTCGTCCGGCGCCCCACGCGCCCAGACCGAACAGCAACAGCATATAGACGAACGAGCTGTCGACGAAGTAACCGTGATCGACGGGGAATCCCGCCATGAGTCCGCCGTTCCATGCCGCCGTCCAGAAGAACAGCATCTGGATCGCACCCATCAGCGCGGCGAACCGGAAGAACACGCCGAACAGGAGCGCTAGACCGATCAGTATCTGTCCGAAGATGACGAGCGGATCGATGATCGCGGCATACTCGGCGAAGAACAGGAACAGCCCCTGAAGCGGGTTCGCTTCGGCGATCGCATTCTGCAGGAATGCGGCTGACGACCAGTAAAGCGGATCGCCGATCCCGCCGTCGAACAGTTTCTCCAGGCCGGCCTGCAGGAACACCCACGCGATCACGACTCGCAGACCGAGCATCGAGTAGGCGAGCCACGTCTCTGAGTAGTTGAAGCTGACATCTCGTCCCAAAAGCTCCGAGTGGAGCGTTCGTTCGGATGGTTGTGTTGACATAGTAGGTTTCTCCTACTCGTTGGTAAGTATTTCATACCAAACCCTGTGGCGACTAATCCCAGCGGGTGGGATCGACCAAAGATCGTCCACGCCGAACGGACGGCTTCATCGAATCACAACGCTCACTTGACGGGGCCTCGACCGTCCGGTATGCAAATCGGTGTGATCGGCCTCGGCCGGATGGGACAGATCGTCGTCGACCGCGTGCTCGACGGCGGCCACGACGTCGTCGCGTTCGATCTCGATTCGGACGCCGTCGGTGCGGCGGTGGAAACGGGAGCGACGTCCGCCGAGTCGATCGAGGACCTCGTCGAAACGCTTCCGGACCGAAAACGGATCTGGCTCATGGTGCCGGCCGGCGACCCGGTCGACGCGACGCTCGAAGAGCTGGATCCGCTGCTCGACGCCGACGATATCGTCGTCGACGGCGGCAATTCGCACTTCGAGCGCTCGATCGATCGCGGCGAAACGCTTTCGGCGAACTACCTCGACTGCGGGACCTCCGGCGGTCCGGCGGGGGCCGAACTCGGATTCTCGCTTATGATCGGCGGGCCAGAAGCCGCCTACGAGGAGATGACGCCGGTTTTCGACGCCGTCGCGACCGGTCCCGATGGTCACGATCGCATGGGACCACAGGGATCGGGCCACTACGTGAAGATGGTCCACAACGGGGTCGAGTACGCGCTCATGCAGGCGTACGGCGAGGGCTTCGAGTTGCTGTTCGAGGGGCGATACGACCTCGACATGGAGTCGGTCGCCCGGACGTGGAACAACGGCGCGGTGATCCGCTCGTGGCTACTGGAACTCTGCGAGGAAGCGTTCCGCGAGGAGGGATCCGATCTCGGCGACGTGGCCGATCACATCGCCGGCGGATCGACGGGGACGTGGACGGTTCGGGAAGCGCTCGAGCAGGAGGTCTCGGTGCCACTCATTTACGAAGCGCTCGGCGAGCGATTCGACTCGCGCGTCGAGGACGGGAAGTTCTCCCGGCGGCTCGCGAACCGGCTCCGGTACGGCTTCGGCCGTCACGAGGTCAAGCGGCGGGAGTAGCCACCGGGCGCCTCGATCGGAGGGATCGAATTCCCGCTCAGTCTCGCCGACACACCCAGGGGCTGAACCCGTCCTGACGGGCAATTTTTGCCGTAACTCTCAGTTATAGACGTATAGAGATATATGCACAGCATACATGAACAACGAGGAGCAGTTGGGCTTCGGTACGCGGTGTCTCCACGTCGGTCAGGGGCCGGATCCCACAACGGGGGCCGCCGCACCGCCGATCTATCAGACGAGTTCCTACGAATTTCCGGACGCGGAAACGGCGGCGGCCCGGTACGCCCTCGAAGACGAGGGGAACGTCTACTCCCGGATCGCAAACCCCACCGTCCGCGCGCTCGAAAACCGGCTCGCCTCGCTCGAAGGCGGCGTCGACGCGCTCGCGACCGCTTCGGGAATGGGCGCGCTCGACGCCGCGACGTCGGTGCTCGCGGAATCGGGTGATAACATCGTCTGTGCGTCCTCGATATACGGCGGCACCCACGGATATCTCTCACACACGCTCTCGCGCCGCGGAATCGACGTCCGCTTCGTCGACACGCTCGATCCCGGCGACTACGCGAGCGAGATCGACGACCACACCGCGTACGTCCACTGTGAAACGATCGCCAATCCGGCCCTCGTGACACCTCCCCTCGAAGAGATCGCGGGGGTCGCTCACGACGCCGGCGTTCCGCTGTTCGTCGATAACACCTTCGCGACGCCCGCGCTCTGTCGACCGCTGGAACACGGTGCCGACATCGTCTGGGAATCCACCACGAAGTGGATCCACGGCTCGGGGACGACGCTCGGCGGGATCCTCGTGACTGACGGCTCGTTCCCGTTCGAAGAGCATCCGGAGAAGTACCCCGAAATCGCCGCCCCCAACCCCGCCTTCGGCGGCGTCACGTTCACCGAGTGGTTCGGCGACCGCGCGCTGACGATGGCGGCTCGGCAGCGCGGGGCCAGAAGCCTCGGCGATCAGCAGTCGCCGTTCGACGCGTGGGTGACGATGCAGGGCGTCGAAACGCTACCGCTACGGATGGGAAAACACTGCGAGAACGCCCTCGCCGTCGCCGAACACTTCGCCGATCATCCGGCCGTCTCGTGGGTCTCCTATCCCGGACTCGCCTCTCACGAGACACACGACCTCGCATCAAACTATCTCGACGGCGGCTACGGCGGCATGGTCGCGCTCGGACTGGAGGGCGGCTACGAGGCCGCAAAACGGCTCTGTGAGGAGACGGAGGTCGCGAAGTTCCTCGCCAACATCGGAGACGCCCGAACGCTCGTCATCCATCCGGCTTCGACGACGCACGCACAGTTGAGCGAAGCCGAGCAACGGGCGGGGGGGGTTCCGCCCGAACTGGTGCGACTATCGGTCGGTATCGAAGACGTGAACGATATTATCACGGACCTCGAGGGAGCACTATGAGCGACGGTTCCGAAACGGTCTCGTTGGGCGAGTTCACCTTCGAGTGCGGCGAATCCATCCCCGACCTCGAGATCGCCCACGAGACCTACGGCGAGTTCACCGGCGATAACGCCGTTTTGGTCTGTCACGCCCTCACCGGCAGCGCCCACGTCGCCGGCGGGCGACGGCGAACCGACACCTCGGGGCAGGCCCACGCGTGGTGGGACGACATCGTCGGGCCCGGGAAAGCCGTCGATACGACCGACTACTACGTCGTCTGTGCGAACATTCCGGGATCGTGTTACGGCTCCTCGGGACCCGCGTCGATCAACCCCGAGACGGGCGAGCCGTGGGGGACCGATTTCCCGGCCGTCACCGTCACCGACTGGACCCGCGCACAGCGCCGCCTGCTCGATCACCTCGGGATCCCCAACCTCCACGCTGTCATCGGCGGCTCC
>CAYQWI010000166.1:0-4811 GCA_964421165.1 uncultured Natronomonas sp. | reverse complement strand
GGTTAGCCTGGTTCTCGGCGACCCACTCGGTCGCGAACTCGCCGTTTTGGACCTGTTCGAGAACCGCCTCCATGTTCTCGCGAGCGTGATCGTCGATGATGTCGTCGCCGCGAGTCAATCCGCCGTATTCGGCGGTGTCAGAGACGGAATCCCACATCGAGCCGAGCCCGCCTTCGTACATCAGATCAACGATGAGCTTCATCTCGTTCATGCACTCGAAGTAGGCCATCTCCGGGCTGTATCCCGCGTCGACCAGCGTCTCGTAACCCGCCTTGATCAGCGCGGTAATCCCGCCACAGAGGATGACCTGCTCGCCGAAGAGATCGGTCTCGGTCTCCTCCCGAAAGGTCGTCTCGACGACGCCTGCTCGGGCGCACCCGATCGCCTTCGCGTACGCCAGCGCGCGTTCGGTCGCGTCGCCGGTGTAATCCTGATAGATCGCCAACAGTCCGGGCGTTCCCTCGCTGTTTTCGTAGTTTCGGCGGACGAGATGCCCCGGACTCTTTGGAGCGATCATCGTCACGTCGACGTCTTCCGGCGGCTGGATCTGGTTGTAGTGGATGTTGAAACCGTGGGCGAACTGCAGCGTATCGCCCTCATCGAGGACATCTTTGATATCTTCGTAGACGGCCGGCTGAACCGTATCGGGGACCAACATGCTCACGATATCGGCTCGCTCAGCCGCGGCTCGTGGCGTCGCGACGTCGAGGCCGTCGTTCTCGGCGGCCGATCGCGAGGACGAGTCTTCGCGGAGACCGACCACAACGTCTACGCCCGAATCGTGTAGGTTCAACGCGTGGGCGTGGCCTTGGCTACCGTAGCCGAGAACGGCTACGGTCTTGTCGTCGAGTACAGTACTGTCTGCGTCTTCATCGTAGTAGATGGTTGCGTTTTCTGTCATTGTTGTAATTAGGTGTGTTTTTTCTCGACCCATGCCGTCTCTTCTTCGCCCCGGGCCAGGGCAGCCTGTCCGGTCCGTGCGATTTCACGGATTCCGAACTGCTTGTAGGCGTCGATCGCGTCATCAATTTTTCCTTCCGAACCAGTGATCTGAACCGTGATCGTCCGCGGCCCGGCGTCGAGAGTCTGTCCGTCGTACATATCCGTGATCGCCTGTACTTTGTCCGGTTCGTCACCGTCGACTTTCAGAAGGACCAGTTCGGTCGCAACCGGATTAGAATCCAGCTCTCGGACGTGAACGACCGGGATCAGCTTGTTCAACTGCTTTTTGATCTGTTCGATGCCCGGGTCCGGCTCCTCGACCACGAGGGTGATCCGCGAGTACCCCTCGTTTTGGGTCGGGCCGACGGTCAGCGATTCGATGTTGAACTGTCGCCGGTGAAACAGCCCCGAAACGCGGGCGAGGACGCCGGGTTCGTCCTTTACGTACGCCGAGATGATCGTCCGGCGTGGATCGGGCTCGGCTTCGATCTCGGGATCGATCCGGATTCCCTGTGAGTTCCGCCGGCCGACGGGACGTTCTCGCTCCTCGGGCTCCGGCCCTTCGAGCCCGTCGCGATGGACACGTTGTCTCCGGCTCATATCTGTTCCTCCGTCAGCGCGAACAGTCCGTTATCGCCGCCACTTGGCACCATCGGGAACACGTTCTCGTCGGGGTCGATGTGCACATCGATGACGCTCGGGCCGTCGTAGGCCATCGCCTCCTCGACGACGGATTCCGCCTCGTCGTAGGTGTCGATCCGGAACCCGCGAGCGCCGAACGCCTCCGCGAGCGTGTCGAACTCGGGGATCCACGGGTACTCCGATGCCATGTGTCGCTTCCCGAAGAAGACGTCCTGCCACTGTCGGACCATCCCGATCGCGGCGTTGTTCAACACGACGACCGTGATGTCGAGGTCCTCCCGAACGGCGACACACAGCTCCTGACACGTCATCAAAAAGGAGCCGTCGCCGTCGAAACAGATCACGTCCCGATCGGGAGCCGCGATCTTCGCGCCGATCGCGCCTGGTAGTCCGTACCCCATCGCGCCGAGACCGTGGGAGGTGACCCACGTTCTGGGCTCGGTCCAGGTCCAGTACTGCCAGGCCCACATCTGGTGTTGGCCGACGCCGGCGGTGACGATGGTGTCATCGTCGGTCAACTCGTCGAACAGCTCGACGATGTACTGCGGTTTGACAGGTTCGTCCTCCGGCGCGGCGTACGACATCGGATACTCGGCTTTCCACGTCTCACACTGTTCGAGCCACGCGTCGGTCGACGGCGACTTCACCATCGCGTCCGCGAACTGGTCGAGTACCGCCTTCGCGTCGCCGACGATCGGATGATCGGCCTCGATGTTCTTCGAGATCTCGGCCGGGTCGATGTCGACGTGAATGATCTCGGCGTCGGGCGCGAACGTCTCGACGCCGCCCGTGAGCCGGTCGTCGAAGCGGGTTCCGACAGCTAACATGGCGTCGCAGTGTTGCAGCGCCATGTTGGCGTATCCCGTTCCGTGCATCCCGGCGATCTCCAGGGAGAGTTCGTGATCCTCCGGGAACGAGCCCGTTCCCGGCATCGTCGTGATAACCGGTATGTCGTGCTCGATCGCGAACGATCGCAGTTCCTCGCAGGCTTCGGCTTTGATCACGCCGCCGCCGGCGAGTATCACCGGTTGATCGGCGTCGGCGAGCGCGTCAGCCGCAGCTTCGACGGCCTCAGGTTCGGCCGTTACCGGGGGGTTGTACGTGTCGGGGAGTTCCGGCATCCCCGGATCCTCGCTGGCGGATCCTTTGGTCACGTCCTTCGGCAGATCGACGAGCGTCGGCCCCTGCCGTCCGGCTTTCGCGAGCGCGAACGCGGTCCCGATGTCCCGCCCGGCACCGTCTGGATCATCGGCGAAGATGCTCGATTTCGTGATCGGGGCAGTTACGCCGACCGTGTCAGTTTCTTGGAACGCGTCGTTGCCGACGAAGTTCGTCGGAACCTGTCCGGTCAGCGCGATGAGCGGGTCCGAATCCATGTTCGCGTCGGCGATGCCGGTGACGAGGTTCGTCGCTCCCGGACCCGACGTGGCGATGCAGACGCCGGGATCACCGGTGACGATCCCGTATGCGTCGGCGGCGTGCGCCGCGCCCTGTTCATGGGCCATCGTAACGTGTGTCAGGTCAGAGTGATACAGCGCGTCGTAGACGGGCATGATCGCACCGCCTTGGATGCCGAAGAGATACTCGACGCCGGCGTTTTCGAGCGCGCGAGCGATCGAATCCGCGCCCGTCTCGATGTCGCTGGCTGACGCCTCCGCGTCCGTTTCGACGTCGGTCTCGGACGCGTCCGTCTCTCCGATCGGCTGTGCCCGTTCGTGACTCATGGTTTCCCCTCCGTTCGATACCGTTGGTTGGTGTCTCGTGTATGCATTGTTCCGACTGTCGGATACTCTGAAACCGGTACAAACCGCGACTGTGAAAAGTATGATGTAGGGGCTAGACTGCCCCTACAATAATGGACGCGACGCTTACGGTGCCCGATAGAGCAGCCGCATCCGCGATCGCGTCCGTCATCACATCGGTAGTTGATCCGTGAATGTTTATAAACATTCCGTGTCGCGGTTCCGCCGACCGTCGCACCGTCCGGAGCGACCCATCGCTGCGGCCGGCGGCGAACGGCCGGAACAGGCATCCTTAGACGCGAACCTCCTCGCGTCGAACGCCGACTTCCCGTGCGAACTCTTTGAGCCGTTCGAAGGTGACCTTCTCCTTTTTCGCACCGTGGTCTTTGACCAGGCGGGTCACCTCACGGACTTCCATATCGGTCGGCGTGAACCCGGCGTCTTCGAGTCGCTCGCGAACGGAGTGCGTCCCGGTGTGTTTCCCCAACACCAGCTGTCGGGTCGCACCGACCATCTCGGGCGTCATGACGCCGGGTTCGAAGGTGTCGGAGTTCTCGATGATCCCGGCGGCGTGGATGCCGGACTCGTGCGAAAAGGCGTTGTCGCCGACGATCGGTTTGTTCGCCGGAATCGGGATATCGCTTTTTTCCTCGACGACTTGCGCCAGTTCAGTAATCCGTCGGGTGTCGATTCCGGTATCGACATCGTACAGCGATTCGAGCGCCATGACGACCTCTTCGTAGGCCGCGTTGCCGGCGCGTTCGCCGATCCCGTTGACCGACACCTGCGCCTGCGTGGCTCCGGCTTCGAACCCGGAGAGGGCGTTCGCCGCCGCCAGTCCGAAGTCGTCGTGGGTGTGGACATCGACGCCCCCATCCGTGTGGTCGACGACCGTCTCGACCAGATCGTAGAACCGTCGCGGGGTCGCAACCCCACAGGTGTCCGGCAGGTTGATCCAGTCGGCTCCGGCCTCGGACGTGGCCTCGATGATATCTATCGCGAACGATTCCTCGGTACGCGTGACGTCCATCGGCGAGAACATACAGGTGACGCCGGCGTCTTTGACGCGTTCGACGGCCTCGACGGACCGTTCGAGCGCCTCCTGACGGGTGGCGTGCATCGAATCCTGTAGCTGTACA
The DNA here is from genome assembly GCA_964421165.1 of uncultured Natronomonas sp. Classification (GTDB taxonomy): domain Archaea; phylum Halobacteriota; class Halobacteria; order Halobacteriales; family Haloarculaceae; genus Natronomonas. The sequence goes on along the minus strand of CAYQWI010000166.1, from coordinate 346 downwards.
TCGCTGGTAGACGCGAACACGTGTACCATCTCGACGCCGGCGTCAAGCGCAGCGTCGATATCTTTGTCCACGACGCGGGCGAGCCCACAAACCGTGGTCGACGTCGCTTCGGCGATGTCCCGGACCGATTCGAACTCCGCGTCGGAGTTCACCGGGAACCCAGCCTCGATGACGTGGGTTCCCATGTCGTCGAGGATGGAAGCGATCTCGCGTTTGTCCTCGTAGGAAAACGAAGTACGAGGGGATTGTTCGCCGTCGCGTAGCGTCGTGTCGAAAATTCGGGCCTCACTGATCTCTGAGGTACTATCTAGTGTGCCCTGGAAGAACTCGATCCGCCGGCGAAGCC
>CAYQWI010000165.1:0-4837 GCA_964421165.1 uncultured Natronomonas sp. | reverse complement strand
GCCCCGCCTCCATTGCTCTCTCGGCCGTGATTCGATGTCGTACGAACGGTTCTCCAAGTCGGCGATGCGTGTCAGTGATGTATGGACGTCTACGTTCATGATTCGTCTCCGAGTTCGTCCCGCGGTTCGGCCGGGAGTGGATCGTCCAGCAGGCAGGCTGCCAACAGGGCGACGCGATCCGTGAGAGCGTCGAGCTCTACGTATTCGTAGGTCTGGTGTGCGCCGTCACCGACCGCGCCGAAGCCGTCGATCGTCGGCGCGTGTTGGCTGGCGTCGTTACCGTCGCTGCCCCCACCCGAGTGCGTCTCTTCGAGGTCGAGATCGAGCCGTCGGCCGATCGTCCGGACGCGCTCCCACAGCAGCCGGTTGCCGGGCGTCGGTTCCATCGGCGGCCGTCCGAACTCACCTTCGACGGTGAGTGTCGTCCCCGGTGTCGTCGACTCGATCGAGCGGATCCGATTTTCGACTGTCTCCGCGGTCTCTTTGGTCGGCGCGCGGACGTCGACTTCGGCGCGCGCTTCCGGGGCGACGACGTTCGGTCGGAGTCCGGCTTCGACCGTCCCGACGTTCACCGTGACGCCGGAGTCGGCGTCGGTGAGTTCGTGAAGCCTGCCGATTACGGTCCCGAGCTCCTCGGTCGCGCTCGCGCCTTCTTCGGGGTCGAGTCCGGCGTGTGAGGCTTTCCCCTCGATCCGAACGGTGAATCGCCCGACCGCTTTGCGCGCGGTTTTGATCTTTCCCTCCGGGCCGCTCGCGGGTTCGAGCACGAAAACACGGTTGGCTCGCTTTGCGAGCTCGACGATCCGCGGTTTCGATTCGGGGCTGCCGACCTCCTCGTCGCTGGAGACGAACACGTGAACCGGGAGCGACGGATCGAGCGATCGGTCGTCCAGACACCGGAGCGCGAACACGAGCTGGCTCAGTCCGCCCTTCATGTCGAGCGAGCCGGGGCCATCGAGTCTCCCGTCTCCGATCCCCGGCGGGTTCTCGTCGACGGTCCCGAGCGGCCAGACGGTGTCAGCGTGCCCGATCACGAGCTGTATCTCGCCGTCGTCTTTCGACCCCGACGACCACGCTTCTAACCACCCGCCGGTTTCGTCGCCTGCGGTTCGGTCGGTCTGCAATCCGACCGCTTCGAAGTCGTCGGCCAACCGGGTGAAAAACCGATCGAACGTCTCCGGTTCGTCCGTCGGCGTCTCGATCTCGATCAGTTCGAGGAGATACGACGCGAGCGCATCGCGGTGTGTCTCCGCCCAGCTTCGAATCCGGGGCTCTACCGTTTCGTTTTCGGATGCTGTCATCGTTGGAACCCGTCCGGGAACGGGAACGCCTGTGTGTCGCTCACGCTGGCGAAGCGATCCGGATACAGATGCGCCAACACCGGTGCCCGATCGAGCAGTTCCTCCGGTTCGATGTCGTCGCTTCGGTACGCGTCGGTGTGCACGTGTTTTTCGACGGCTTTACCGACGACGAGTTCGGCCCGTCCGAACTCTCCCACGACCCGATCGAGTTCACACTCCAACACTCCGTACGCGTCGGCCACAGCCGGTGCGTCGACCGTCTCGGCGTCGACCGTCTCGATCCGCTCGAGCGACGGCTTCGAACCGGAAGCGTCCCTCGGGGCGGCGGCCAAACTGGCCTCGAGTATGTTCTCCGGTCGGGGATAGCTGACGGTGAACGCCCCCGTTCGCTCGGCGTTCGTGTAGGTGCCGTGTTCGGGCGTACAGACGAAGCCGAAGTAATCGCCCCACCCGAGCGGGATCGCCATGTGCTTCGGCGCTAGATCGTCCGCGCCGTCGGGTTCGCGTGTTCCGACGATCACCAGCGGAGCCGCCGTGTATAGCGTTTCGAAGAACGGCTGCTCCGGCTGAAGCGTGACGATGTCGGGATCATCGGAGAGAGTCATCTACTGTCCAGTTCTCGCTTTCGAAACAAATCGGTTGCGGACAGTCTCACCGTCTCATACTGGTGGACGAAACCAGATGAAACCGACTCACCAGTGGCTTGCCGTTCGTTCCATCGAACGGCTCCATCCTGGTGAGTCGTGTTTACATTCTTTTGTCCGTGAGTATTAGAGTCGGAACTGCTCCCCGTCGACCGCCATGTCGTCGTCGAAGGCGTCCTCGGCGGGGATGTAATGGGAGAGGTGGACGAGTCGATACTCGTCGGCCGACAGGTCGTCCGCCAGCGCCCGCGCGCCCTCGATCGTCATGTGCTTTGTGCCGAACGTGCGGAACGTACCGTTCCTGTCGGGGTGGTCGCCCCCTGCGGGATGATACTGGGCGTGGTTCGCCGGGACGATCCCGTCGACGAACAGCAGATCCGGATCGTCGAGAACGTCGCGGGAACGCTCGGAGATCCCGTAGTTGCTATCGCCCGAAATCGACAGCTTCGCGCCGGTCTCGGGGTCCTCGATCGCGAGGCCATAACAGAGCAAGGGTGGATGCTCGACGGGGACGAACGTCACTTCGAAACCGCACGTCTCGAACGGCTCCAGCGGCGCTCGCGGCTCGACGGTGATGGAACCCAGGTAGTGGTATTTGTCGTCGACCGTTTCGGCCACGCTCTGTTCAGTTATCGGATCGGTCTCGTCGGCGGCGAAGACGGGGACGTCATCCAGTAGCCGATACGCGTTGCCGAGCCCGTCGAGGTGATCGAAGTGAATGTGGCTGATCGCGATCGCATCCGGTAGCGCGACATCCTGTTCGAGAAACTGATACCGGAAGTCGGGGCTGGCGTCGACGAGCAGCGACTCGTCGGTTCGCTCGTTGCGGACGTGGACGGAAAATCGGGTCCGCTCGACGCCGAGTTCCCGGGAGCGTTCGCAGGTGTCGCAATCGCACCTCGGCGTCGGCGTCCCCGTCGTGTCCCCGGTGCCGAGCAGCGTGACGTCCATCAGTGGTCGTGATCGTGGTCATGATCGTGATCGGGACTGTCCGATCCGCCGGCGATGAGCGTTTCCGCATCGCCTTCGATCATATCCATGTTCTTCAGGTTGTCCCGCTCTTCGAACCCCTCGATCGCTTGGACGAGATCCTCTTGGGTCAGCGTCATTCGCTCTTCGGTTAGCGCGTCCAACACGGCCTCGCGGAGAACGAGTCTGAGATCGCTGCCGGTCAACCCCTCGGTCGCCTCCGCGAGCGCATCGGGGTCGAAATCTTCGACGTCCATCCGCCGGGTGACGATCCGAAGGATGTCCGAGCGCATCTCGACGTCCGGTTTGGGGAAATTGACGATCTCGTCGAACCGCCGCCAGGCGGCCGCATCGAGCTGGTCGGGATGGTTCGTCGCGCCGATCAACAACACGTCGTCTTGGATCAACGAGACCTCGTCGATGCTTTTCAACAGCGTGTTGACGGCCCGCTTGATCGCGGCGTGCTCGTCGGAGGCACGCGTTTTGGCGACGAAATCGAACTCGTCCATAAAGAGGATACACGGCGAGAGCCGTTTTGCGATCTCGAAGGTCTTGTCGACGTTCTTCGCCGTCTCACCGAGATACTGACTCGTGATCATCGAGAGTTTGACCTCAACGAACGGGAGGTCGAGATCCTGGGCGAGCGCGCGCGCGACGGATGTCTTTCCGGTTCCCGGCGGCCCGACGAACAGGAGCTTTCCGATCTCTCGGAGCCCGATCTCGGCGAGGTAATCGCGGTGTTCGATCGCCTTGGCGACTTTAAAGATCTCGTTCTCTTGGTCCGCAGTCAATACGATATCTTCGAGCGTGATCTCGATCTCTTCGGGCGCGCGGATCTCGACGAGGTCGAGCATCTCCTCTTCGTCCTCGTCGAACATCTCCTCCAGCAGGGAGTCGATCCACACCCGGTCGGCGTGAATCGGCCGGTTCTTTTCGCGGGCGGTCTCGTAATCGACGTCCCCTTCGACGTCGTCGCCGAAGGCGTACGCGAGCGTCGGATTGTCCTGAAGCCGCTCCAAAGAGATGCGGTCTAAAAACCACGATTCGGCCATCTCGCGGTCCGAAAATTCGATCTTGCCGGAGAAATCGTCTCTGTCGGTGAACATCAGTCCGGAGATCGCATCCCACGGCCGCTCGATACCGGTCGCGGCCGCGGCGGTGTTGGTCGTCGTCGTCAGGGGTCGTTCGACCTCGCCGTCGTCCCAAAAGACTTGGCGGTATCGAGGCGGTAGATCGCGCTCGTCGAGATCGCGGTTTTCCGTGTAGATCGCCGCAGTCAACAGGAACTCAACGACATCGAGTTCGGGGCTGCTCATTCCCACCGATCTTGCTGCGGAGGGGAAATAAGCCCGTCGGAACGCTGTTCGGATCAACCGCGTTCGAACGACACCGAAGTCGGTTTATCGGCGTCGCCGCTTTATGCGTATATGTCGATTTTCGTCACGTTTCTCGGGACTGGCGGTGCCGTGCCGACGACCCGACGGAACACCAGTGCGATCTTCTGTCGCCGCGAGGGCGATCGGTTCCTCTTCGACTGCGGTGAGGGGACCCAGCGACAGATGATGCGTTTCGGAACCGGATTCGCCGTCTCACAGATTTTCGTGACGCATCTGCACGGCGATCACATCCTCGGGCTGCCGGGATTGATCCAGACGATGGACTTCAACGATCGGGAAGCCCCGCTCGCGATCCACGTTCCGACGGGGAAACAGAACGCGATCTGGGAGTTACTCGACGCCGCCGATAGCCGACCGTCGTTTCCGCTCGATATCGAGGGCGTCGGTGACGGCGATCTCGTCTTCGACGGCGAGGGGTACGAGATCCGCGCGTTCGGCACCGATCACGACACCCGATCGGTCGGATACGCCCTCGTCGAGGACGACCGGAAGGGGCGATTCGACCGCGAGCGCGCCGAGGAGCTCG
>CAYQWI010000164.1:2439-4857 GCA_964421165.1 uncultured Natronomonas sp. | reverse complement strand
TTCCGGACACCCTCTGTCGGCTCGATCGACGATATCCGGACTGTTATCGATTCCTCTTCGAACCCGATGACGGTGCGGGCGGGTTTTTCGGTGCGACGCCCGAGCGATTGGTCGACCTCCGCGGACGTACCGTCGACACCGGGGCGCTCGCTGGCACGACGGGGCGCGGCGAAACCGCGGACGAAGACGAGTGGCTCGCCGAGGAGCTGTTAGCGGACGAAAAGAACGTCCACGAACACGAACTCGTCGCCGAGGCGGTCCGCGAGCAACTGGGTCCGTACGCGGGTTCGATTCGGACCGGGGAGCGATCCATCCGTCGACTCGCGACCGTCCAACATATCGAAACGCCGATCACTGCCGATCTGGCGGCCGACGAACACGTGTTAACGCTCGTCGAAGCGCTCCATCCGACCCCCGCAGTCGGCGGCCTCCCCCCGAAGAAAGCGCTACGGACGATCCGGGACACGGAGCCGTTCGACCGCGGCTGGTACGCCTCCCCGGTCGGGTGGTTCGATGCGTCCGGTGACGGCTCCTTTGCGGTCGCGATCCGTTCCGCGGTCGCCCGAGACGACGTTGCGACGCTGTTCGCCGGCGTCGGCGTCGTCGCTGACTCCGACCCCGATCGCGAGTGGGACGAACTACAGTTGAAATACCGGCCGATTCTCGACGAGTTGGAGTAAGGATGGTCGAACGCGTCAACACGCTTTGGGGACGAATTATCGCCGACGAACTGGCGAAATCGGGTGTCGATACCGCTGTTCTCGCGCCGGGATCGCGGTCGACGCCACTGACGGTCGCGCTCGCGACTCACCCGGAAATCGAGCCCGTCTCGCTTCTGGATGAGCGGTCGGCCGCGTTCTTTGCGCTGGGATACGCCAAACGAACCGGGACACCAGCCCCGTTGGTCTGTACGTCCGGAACGGCGCTCGCGAACTTCCATCCGGCCGTCGTCGAAGCCGACGCTGCTCGCGTCCCGATGGTGCTTTTGACGGCGGATCGGCCTCCGGAGCTCGCAGATAGTGGTGCGAACCAGACGATCGATCAAGAGAAGTTCTACGGTGACGCGGTTCGGGCATACCGAAAGCTCCCGGAACCGGAAGCGGCCGATCGAAAGCTTCGGTCGCTGCGAACGACCATCTCGCGTGCGTTTGGAACGGCCACCGGAACGGATTCCGGTCCGGTCCACCTCGACGTACCGTTTCGAAAACCGCTGGAACCAACCGATGCCGGTGACGTTCCGAAAGGCGTCCCCGACGGAGCGATCCCGGAAGCGGTTACAGCATCCGATCGAGCGGCGATAGCCGGCCGCGAGGGACCGTTCGTCGAGACGACGCGTGGACGCGTGACGCTTTCGAGCGCCGACCGTCGGATGATCGTCGACACCATCGAGAGCGCCGACCGAGGACTGATCGTCTGTGGTCCCACTGATCGTCCGGCGCCGACCCGCGACGCCGTCCGATCTCTTGCGCTCGCCAGTGGCTTCCCCGTCGTTTCGGACCCACTCTCCGGACATCGATTCGGGCCTCACACAGAGGTGATCACTGTCTGTGGCGGCTACGATGGCTATCTCCCGATCGTCGATGCGACGCCCGATGTCGTCGTTCGATTCGGCGCGTCACCGACATCCAAGGCGCTCCGAAACTATCTACGGGACGCTGCGGCTACGCAGTTCGTCGTGGATCCGACCGGCGGCTGGCGGGAAGCGACGTTCACTGCTACCGATCTCGTCGTGGCCCACGAGACGGAACTGGCTGTCGACCTGGCGGAGTGTATCGATCGCGAGCGGGACACCTTCGCTGACACTCTCGAAGCTGTAGAGGACGAATACTGGTCGGCCGTAGAGGGAAACGAACCGCCCGAGGGCGCTGTCGTGGCTGACGCGATCGATCTCGTCCCGGATCCGGCGACGGTATTCGTTTCGAACTCGATGCCGGTACGGGATCTCGACCGTTTCGCCCGCCCGGGACCGAAACGGCTGACCGTACTCGGCAACCGCGGGGCGTCCGGCATCGATGGGGTCACGTCGACGGCGCTCGGTGCCGGCTACGGGACCGACGATCCGCTGGTTCTCGTCACGGGCGATCTGGCGTACTACCACGATATGAACGGGCTGCTCGCGATCGCACGCGCCGATATCGACGCGACGATCGTCTGTTTGAACAACGACGGCGGCGGTATCTTCCATCTCTTGCCGATCGAAGAGCACGAGACGTTCGAAGAGTGGTTTCGAACGCCTCACGGACTCGATTTCGGACACTCTGCCGCGTTGTATGAGCTCGAATTCGACCGAACCGACGACAGAGAAGCGTTTCGGGAGCTGTACGCCGAATCGGTCGAGAGCGACGGAACGCAGATCATCGAGTTCGTCACCGATAGCGAACGAAATCACGACGCTCGACGGCGGCTCGAACGCGAGTT
>CAYQWI010000164.1:0-2339 GCA_964421165.1 uncultured Natronomonas sp. | reverse complement strand
TCGTCACCGATAGCGAACGAAATCACGACGCTCGACGGCGGCTCGAACGCGAGTTTATCGATCGTGTCTGTGAGTGATTTCCCTGGACCGTCGCTCGGTTTTCCGACTCTTCGAGAGGAGTCCCTGTCAGAGGGTCATACGCGCCCAGCGAACGATCTGAAAACCACCGCGAAATACTGTGCGGCCAAACACCGGACGACGACGAGACGTCCTGTCAGTACTCCTCGTAGGCCAGACTCATCACCCACTGCGAGAAGGCGTCGCTCTGTGGGTCGATCTCCTCGTCGCCGACGAACGGGGAGAGGTTGTCGCCAGCCATTAAAAGCGAAAAGTCGAGGTCCTTCGGGTCGAGGATTGGAGTTATGAGATAGGTGTTGTGCCCGCCGTACACGGTCTCGGTTCGCTCGACCAGATCCAGTTCTTCGAGTTTGTCGACGATCCGACTTCCTTTCCTGGAATCGATATCGAGCTCCTTCCAGAAGTCGCTCTGATGGATGCCGCCGGTCGTGCGTATCAGTTCCAGTCCGGCGCGCTCTACCTCCGAGAGGTCGGCTTCGGCGGCGGTACTCATTACGTCGTACTCCGCCAGCGAGCCTTTTAAATTATTGCTTTGATTGCTCCGGGAACGTTTTGGTAAAAGACGCTACACGCTTCGGCCGACGGAACGGAACGGCGTCTCGCAAGGGGGACCGTCGGCGAACTCGTAGACGCGCTCGTCTCCGAGTCGAACGAGCGAGGACGAGCGGGTCCCGAACCCGTCGCCGTGGACGCAGACGCCGTAATCGTGATCGCCCAGAGCCTCGCCCGCCCGGGCCGTCCACTCGGAACCGGTTTCGCCCGAACGGGGCTGAAGCGTCTCGTACACCTGCTCGGCGTTCTTCGCTTGCTGTCGTCCCGCGCTCGATCGTACCTCCGGGATGAACCAGTCGCCGTCGAACCCGACGTTGACGACGATGTGGACGCCGGGAGGCAGTCCGTGGTGTGCGTCGATGCCGTCATCGTGTTCGAGGAGGTGGCACTCCTCGCTGTCGACGATGAGCAAGTGAAACGGGGCGTACGTGTGGCGTCGCAGTTCCGCTTGGATGCGGTCGAGAGCGTCTGCCGCCGACCGTTCCCCGAGAGCGTCGTCGACGAGCAGCCCCCGCGACCGCTCCCCCTCACCCGGAACCCACCGGTTGGTAACCGCCACGAGGAGGCCCGACTCATTGTAGCCGATCCAGGTCCCACCGACGCGTTCGTCCCGCGGGGCGAGGACGGCCGGATCGCCCGCCCGAACGGTCGGTGGGGTTGACGGTCGATCAACCGCCTCGTCACGGTTCGCGGCGACACAGATCGGTGCGTCCTCGAAGACGCGCCAGGCGAGGATGAGCGTACACACGACTCGACGTTGGATCGCCGAAAAGTAAATCAGTGGTGTTCTGGCCGCTATTCTGTCCGGTCGGCGAGTCGTTCGACCACGGCTTCCCGGTCGACGGTTCCGGAGGCGGTTCGGGGCAGTTCGTCGGTGGCATCGATCGATTGAGGGATCTTGTATCCGGCGAGGCGCCCCCGGCAGTGCTCCCGAAGCGTGTCGGCGGACACAGGCGCGTCGGCGGCCTTCCGGACGACGAGCGCGCCGACGCGTTCGCCCCACTCGTCGTCCGGAAGGCCGACGACCACCGCGTCGGCGACCGCAGAGTGTGAACGGAGGACCCCTTCGACCTCGCTCGGATCGACGTTTTCGCCGCCGGTGACGATCATCTCGTCGGTTCGACCGACCACGTAGACCCGTCCCGCTTCGTCCCGGTAACCGCGATCGCCCGTCCGCAGTCCGCCGTTGTCGAACCGTTCGGCCGTCGTTTCCTCGTCCAGATACCCCGGCGTAACCATCGGTCCCGAAACGACGAGCTCGCCGGTCCGTCCGGCGTCAAGGGGAACGCCGGCGTCGTCGACAATCGACAGTTCCGCGAACATCAGCGGGTTCCCGACCGAGTCGGGGTTCGAACGGGCTTCCTCGGGGCGTGCGGTGGCGATCTGAGATGCCGCCTCGGTCATTCCATAGGTCGGTGCGATCGGTACGTCCCGATCCTGAGCGCGCGCTAACAGCTCCGGCGGGCAGCGAGCGCCGCCGAGCAAGACGAACCGTAAATCGGGGATCGATCCGGCGTCGAGGAGCCGATCGAGCATCGTCGGAACGAGCGAGACGGCCGTCGCGTCGGCCTCGTTCAGCGCTGCGATCGTCTCGTCGGGATCGAATTCGCGCTGTACCGACAGCGACGTTCCGTAGAGCACGGAGCGATACACCGGCGCGAGTCCGCCCATGTGGTACATCGGAAGCGGGACGTGCCAGCAGTCGTCGG
>CAYQWI010000163.1:2327-4864 GCA_964421165.1 uncultured Natronomonas sp. | reverse complement strand
ACACGGAAAGCGTATCCACAGCGGTCGCAGTCTCCACAGGCGTTGCTTTGGAGTGTACCACTCCTAGTTCCGACAACCCGCGCGATTTCACGTTCAACGCCGCGTTCCAATCCCTATCCAACTCGAACCCACACGAAGGACACGAGTGCTCTCGAACCCACAATGGTTTCTCCGATTCACAGCCACACTTGGCACACTCTATCGTCGTGCCCTGAGCAGGCACTTCAACGTAGTGCGTACCGTGCTTATCACAGTGATGTTCGAGAATCTGGCGGAAATCACTCCAGCCAACCTCGTGTTTGTTCCGAGCGTTGCCACCTGATTCCAGCAGCGACTTCACGTTCAAGTTCTCGACGAACACCGCGTCGTACGTCGTCGCGTAGAAGTGTGCGATTTTGTGCTTGTAATCGCGCTTCTTGTTCGACATCCGAGCGTGAACCTCGGCAACACATCGGCGTTGTTTCTGCCAGTTGTTCGACTCGTACTGTTTGCGAGAGAGCGAGCGTTGCTCGCGTTCGAGGCGCTCGCGTTCATCGGACAAGTCGAGACGGTCGATAGAGCGTCCTTTGGAATCGTGGATGAAGTTAAGCACGCCAAGGTCGAGCCCGACAGTATCTTCAGAATCAATATCTTCAGGCTCGGGTTTCTCTGGTTCGTCCGTGCTGATACAGAACGACGCGTACCATGCTCCCGTCGGCTCTTTCTTCACCGTAACTTCCTTGATAGCGTCGTGCCCGGGCAGGTCACGGTGGAGTCGGATTGGAATCTCCAAGGTTTCACCGCGGACTTTTTTGAGTCGGAGTATTGCTCGGTCTCTCGGGCCACTCTTTTTGTCGAGTTCGAAGCCCGATTGCCGATACGTGAAACTCCGATACTCACGCGGTGCTTTCCAGTTCAACGAGCCAACATCGTATCCCTTGGCTTTCAGCTTGCCAAGGTTGTTGATGTTGGTGCGGATGCGTTCAACAGCTTTCTGTAACACGGTGGAATAGACTTTGTTGAGGTCAGTCCACCACTGTTTGAGGTTTGGAAGAGTGTCTCGGACTTGCCAGACGCGCTGTCGAAGCGTTCCCTCAATTTCTGGGATTTTGTTGAATTCGTGGAGTGCGTGGTTGTATACTTGTCGCACGATGTCACGAGTCCAGTCGAGACTTTCCCGTTGCTCAGTCGTCGGGAAAGCTCGGAATCGTGGACTGTACTCCATGCGACTTGTCTCCTGACAGTGGTTGTGGATTGTTAACGGTTTTGATTAGAGTGATTGCGATTCATGCGGGCGCTGTATCCCCGCCCTACTCGCTCGGCTCCGCCTCGCTCCTTGAGGACGGGGGCTTAGCGCCCTCTATTTCAGCTAAAACGTATCTCTGATGAAGAGATCACGTCCGTGGACGAAGGAGCGAATCATGCTTGATCTGTAGCGAACGACCAAAACAGTAACCAACTCAATCAAGAGTTGCAACAAAGCCGCCACAATACACATCACCGATACCGCGAAAGAACAATGTAATGCGACGATTATTGCTCGTTGTTGCGCTCATTGGTGTCGTCGTTCTAGCGGGCTGTGCGGGCGCTGGGATCAATACCGATTCGAGCGATGGTTCGGAGCCATCGGTGGACGCACCCGACGAACCCGAACCGGAGTCTGAGCCTGAAGCCGAACCTGAAACTGAAGCCGAATCCGAACCTGAACCGGAGTCTGAAATTGAACCTGAATCAACAGACCGTGAGGACACACTCACGGATGTTGATGGAGAACTCGAGATTCACCACATTGACGTCGGGCAAGCTGACGCCGCACTCATCCGGACGCCAGACGGTGAGACGATCGTGATCGATACGGGCGATTGGCGGCAGGACGGCAGCGGCGTGATCGAGTATCTGGAGGCACACGACGTCGACAGAATCGATCACCTGATCGGAACGCACGGCCACGCCGACCATATCGGTGGACACGCCGCGATCATCGAACACTACGAGACGGAGCGAGACGGTATCGGGGCTGTGTATGACTCCGGCGTCCCGCACACGAGTCAAACGTACGAGCGCTATCTCGATGCCGTCGAGGAGTACGATGTCGAGTTGTTCGTCGTCGAGGAAGGCGACGAACTCCCGATTGACGACGCGAACGTCTCCGGATTAGTTGTGAATCCGCCTGCCGGCGACAGCGGGAGCGATCTTCACTTCAACAGTGTCTCCATCGTCTTCGAGTTCGGTGACGTCCGGTATCTGACGACCGGCGACGCCGAAACGGACGCCGAATCACGGATGATCGAAGCGTGGGCCGACGAGTTGGATGCCGATATCTATCAAGCCGGCCACCACGGTTCAACGACGTCGTCCACGCCGCCGTTCCTCGATACCGTTGCTCCCGAGGTTGCGATCATATCGAGTAACTTCGATTCACAGTACGGCCATCCACACGACGAGATACTGGAAGCGTTCGCTGAACGCGAGATCGAGACGTACTGGACCGGCGTTCACGGCGACATCGTTCTCACGACCGATGGCAGCACAATCGCTATTGAGACGGAGACCGAATT
>CAYQWI010000163.1:0-2227 GCA_964421165.1 uncultured Natronomonas sp. | reverse complement strand
ATCCGGGAGCGTCCTCTCAGTGGTCATTGCTGACGACGAGATCGTCGAGATGACATTCCGGCCGGAGAAGACACAGAATCGCCGTGAGCGTATGCAGGAGCAATTTGATCGGCTTTCAAAGCGGCTCGGTGACGAAGAATAAGCGGGGATTGTGCGACCGAATCACCGATCGATATAACACGGTATCCTGTGAATTGATCGGTACTTCAGAATATGTCAATGTTATTGTATAAACGGAAGGGTTCGTGAGTTTCTCGACGCTGAGTTCTCACCAAGCACTGTCGAGGGCAGAGCATTGAATCGACGCTCGATCACGGCTCTCGATGGATGGATCATTTCGTCGATTGGCCACCAGCTCCACTATTCGCCCACAACACCCCGAGAAATGAGTGTACTTGCGGAAAATACAACCGGTTTTATCGGGGATTCCAGTCAGAGATCGGTTCTCTGACCTGAAATCGGGAGTGTACACTCATCGCTCGCTCCGGAGGATAGCCTGTGTCGATCAGTGTACAATCATCGATCGGCGGTGTATGAAAACAGCCCAGCCACTGTCGACAGTAACTGAACGAATTCGGGCGTCTAAGACGCTCTTAGCCCACTCTCCGAAATCGAGATGATGACGAACGGTCGATGCGATCGCCCAATTCCCCTGTTTTTGAAATCAGAATCTGACCGGTACACCCCCTGTACACTGCCGTGTACGAGTCAGACGGGTTTCGCGAAACAAGGGGTCAACCGAACCTGAAACTGCGTGCGTTCGTTCTGTCTCAGACCGCTGAATTCCCCTGTATTATTGCCGCTATTGTCCGTTCGAGTTGAAACGAAGGTGGGGTAGTTGGCGGGCTGTGAGCGGGTGAATCCGGTCTGTCGTCACTCAGCCACCGCATAACTGGCCACACTCCGGAGGTTCAAATGAGTGTACACTCCCGATTTCTCGGTCAGGATCGGCTATTGACTGCAAATTCGATTTTCGTTGAGTGTACAGTTTGAAACACCCCGAAGGATTTTTAACCGATTACGAGTGGGAAAATTACGTACTGATGTCCGAGACGATTCCTGCCGAACGGGCGCTTCCTAAGGAGCTCACAGACCGCGAACAATGGCTGTGTTGGCGGGCTGAAGATCGTGATGGAAAAGTGACAAAAGTACCGGTCGATCCGGCGACTGGGAGTTTTGCGTCGACGACGAATCCGTCGACGTGGAGTGACTTCGAGACGGCGTGTGAGCGAGCTCGAACGGAGACTGTTGATGGGCTCGGGTTCGTGTTCACTGACGACGATCCGATTGTTGGAGTTGATCTCGATGGGTGTCGGATTCCCGAAACTGGGAAGACTCGTGAGTGGGCTTCGGATATCATCGATCGACTCGATTCGTTTACTGAGGTGAGTCCGTCGGGCACTGGGTTTCACGTGCTCGTCGAAGGGTCGCTTCCAGGTGGTCGGAATCGGAAAGGCGACGTCGAACTGTATGAGTCGAATCGATTCTTCACCGTTACCGGCGATCATGTCGATGGCACACCGGAGACTGTCGAGTCACGAACCGAAGCGTTAGCGTCAGTGTATCGTGAGTATCTTGAAACCGACTCGAAGAGTGACGAAGACGAGTCGGAGTCGTCTCCGGAATCGGAACCCACACAAGCGAATGATTCGTCTTCGAGGCTCTCCGATGAGGAGTCTATGAGTCTTTCCGATGAGGAGTCTACGAGTCTCTCCGATGAAGCGCTGCTTGAGCGAGCGAAGAACGCGTCGAATGGCGAGAAATTCACGCGGCTGTATCGAGGGCGGACGACTGGATACGAAAGCAACTCGGAGGCGGATATGGCGTTGTGTGCACTGCTTGCGTTTTGGACTGGTGGGAATGGCTCTCAGATGGATCGACTGTTTCGAGCATCTGGATTGTACCGTGACAAGTGGGACGAAACACATTACGCGGACGGGTCAACGTACGGCGAGAAAACGATCGAACGAGCGATCGCCGGAACCTCGGAGTTCTACGAGCCCTCCGGGACCGACAGTGCGTCGAAAGCACGGTCGGATGAGGGCTCCAAAACGGTGTCTGAAAACGCCGCGGTGACTGATTCAAACGAAGCCACGCAAACTATGCGTCCATCTCCAACCCAATCCGTGTCGTTCGAACACGAATCGGAGTATTTGGAACGGCTCGAAACGCTCGAATCGGAGCTGCAGTCGACGCTGGATGAAAACGATCGCCTCCGAAGCGAACT
>CAYQWI010000162.1:0-4868 GCA_964421165.1 uncultured Natronomonas sp. | reverse complement strand
GAACGACCTCCGAGTTGACAGACTACGCGGCCGACAACGATTTCGGCTCGGCGCTCGTCGTCACCGACGAGACGATTGCCGAACTCGGCGTCACCGATCCGGTCGTCGCCGCGCTCGAAAGCGGCGGGGCGGACGTCGAGCTGTTCACCGGGGCGAAACCCGAACCGAAGCTCTCGATGGTCGACGAGGCGCTCGGGATCGTCCGCGACGGCGGCCACGATATGGTCGTCGGCGTCGGCGGCGGGAGCGCACTCGACACCGCGAAACTGACTGCCGCGCTCGCCGACCTCGACATCCCGGTCAGCGACACGCTCGGGATGGGGAACGTCCCCGAGTCGGGTCGCCCCCTCGCGTTGGTCCCGACGACGGCGGGGACCGGAAGCGAGGTGACGCACATCGGCGTCTTCTCGGATAAAGACGGTATCAAACGCGTCGTCTACGACGAGAACCTGTTCGCCGATCTAGCGATCGTCGACGCGGAACTCACCGAGTCACTTCCAGCCCCAGTCGCCGCAGCGACCGGGCTCGACGCGCTCACACACGCGATCGAGGCGTACGTGACGACGCTCCGGACGCCGTACACCGATATGCTCGCCAGAGAGGCGATCGAACTGATCGGGGAGGACCTCCGTGGCGCTGTCCTGCAGGGAGGAAACAACGACGAGGCTCGGTACAACATGAGTCTGGCGGCGACGATAGCCGGGCAGGCGTTCGCCAACTCCGGTCTCGGCGCGGTCCACGCGCTGACCTACCCGCTGGGTATCGAGTACGGGATCGGCCACGGGCGAGCCAACGCGATGTTGCTGCCGCATATCATGGAATACAACGTCCCCTCGGAGCCCAAACGGTTCGCCGAGATGGCGACGATGCTCGGCGTCGAGGCGGACGGTTCGACGCTCGAACAGGCGTACGCCGGCGTCGACGCCGTCTTCGACCTCACCGAAGACGTCGGCATTCCGACCTCGATCGGTCATCTCGACGGGCTCGACGAGGAGACGTTCGAGTCGTTCGCCGACATCGCCTTCGAGTACTCCCAGCACAACATCGATCGGAATCCGCGGAACCTCGGCCGTGACGACGTGATCCAGATCTACAGAAACGCCGCCGAACACTCCGGATAACCCCCCGATCAGGACCCATCCGGAACAGTTAATAAACGTCGTTTTTCACCATATCCTACATGAAAACACAGGAGGTGTTGACACCTCTTCTCGAGACCGGCGTGGTCGCGATCGCGCGCGGAGCCGGATCGGAATCGATGCTCGAGGTGGTCGACGCACTCATCGACGGCGGGGTTCGCGTGTTCGAGATCACCGCCGACTCTCCCGACGCGTCCGAGCTGATAGAACTGGTCACGACAGAGTTCGGCGACGAGATCACCGTCGGCGCCGGGACGGTTCTGGATACGGAGACAGCCCGCGCGTGTCAACTGGCCGGTGCGGAGTTTCTCGTCACACCGACGCTTTCGACCGACGTGATTCGGACGGGAACCCGATACGGGACGCCCGTGATCCCCGGCGTGATGACACCGACGGAGGCGCTCACCGCGACCGAAGCGGGCGCCGATCTGTGCAAACTGTTTCCGGCGTCGACGGTGGGACCGGGACACGTCAGCGCGATACAGGGACCGCTCGGGCAGATCCCGCTCGTGCCGACCGGCGGCGTCTCGCTCGATAACGCGGCCGATTTCTTCGAACACGGGGCGGCCGCCGTCGGCGTGGGGAGCGCGCTCGTAGACGACGAGGCGATCGAAAACGACGACTACGATCAGCTCACCCGGACGGCGTCGCAGTTGATCGAGATCGCACACACGCACCGATAATATGGCGGACCTACTCACGTTCGGCGAGACGATGCTCCGGTTGAGTCCGCCGCTCGGCGAGCGGTTAGAAACGGCGACGGAACTGGACGTGCGAATCGGCGGTGCCGAGAGCAACGTCGCGGTCGCGGCGTCGCGGTTGGGCGCGGAGACCAAGTGGCTCTCGAAGCTTCCGGATTCGCCGCTCGGGCGACGGGTTACGTACGAACTCAACGGTCACGGCGTCGAGACCGAGATTTCGTGGACTGATTCGGAGCGACAGGGACTGTATTTCATCGAACACGGCTCCGCACCGAGGGAGACGAACGTCGTGTACGACCGCTCCGACGCCGCGATCCGAACGGCCCGTCCCGAGGAGTTCGACCTCTCCGCGTTCGAGGACGCGTCGGTTTTTTACACGGGCGGAATCAATCCCGCGCTCTCCGATCAGCTGGCGGAAACGACAAAAGAGCTGTTAGAGACCGCACGGGAGAGTGAAACGACGACCGTATTCGATATCAACTACCGATCGAAGCTGTGGTCTCCTCAAGAAGCTCGAGAGCAGTTGACAAGCCTGTTTCCGCTGATCGACGTGCTCGTGACGGCCGAGCGGGACGCCCGAACTGTCTTCGAATACGAAGGGACCGGCGAAGAGATCATCACGGCGCTTGCTGACGATTTTGGGTTTCGGACAGTTATCATAACGCAGGGCAGCGACGGCGCGCTCGCACGACATGACGGCGAGCTGTTCGATCAACCCGCCTACGAAAGCGAGGCGGTCGATTCGGTCGGAACCGGTGATGCGTTCCTCGGCGCGTTCTTGGCCAAGCGGATCGCCGACTGTGGTCTCGTCGAGTCGCTCGAATACGCTTCGGCTGCGGCGTCGTTGAAACGCACGATGGCTGGCGATCTGGCGATCGTCACGCCGTCGGAGATCGAGGAGCTACTCTCCTCGGAGGAGTCGTCGACTCGGATCCTGCGCTGACAGCCTCCGGACGGATCGTCACCCAGCTGCATCATCGCACCATCGAGACAGTTTCATTCGGATCGATGACAACGCTTACTGTTCGACCTCGATAATCGATCGCTGTGAGCTTGAGAGCCGATCCGTCGAAGCGCCGCTGGCTCGGGTGGGCGATGTTGGGGATCGTCTTCTTGCTCGTCAACCTCCATCGGTTGTCGACCGCGGTGCTTTCGGGAGAGCTGACGGTCGATTTTAGCATTACCGCGGCACAGTTAGGAACGCTTCACGCCTCGTTTTTCGTCATTTACGCGATCGTACAGATCCCGACCGGCGTGTTAGTCGATCGGT
The DNA here is from genome assembly GCA_964421165.1 of uncultured Natronomonas sp. GTDB lineage: Archaea > Halobacteriota > Halobacteria > Halobacteriales > Haloarculaceae > Natronomonas. The sequence goes on along the minus strand of CAYQWI010000162.1, from coordinate 1,758 downwards.
ACGGGCCGAGATACGTCGGGGCAAGTGGGGCGTTCGTCCTCAGTGCGGGGGCTATCGGGTTCACGCTGAGCGGCGGGTATCTCGGTGCCTTCCTCTCGCGGGCGATCATCGGGCTCGGAAGCGGCGTCATCTTCGTCTCGCTTCTCCGGTTCGCGGCGAACTGGTATCGGACCGACGAGTTCGCGATGATGACCGGGCTCACGGCCGGAATCGGCGGTCTCGGCGCGATTCTCGCGACGACGCCGCTGGCGATATCGGTCGAGTGGTTCGGCTGGCGGCCGACGGTGCTGGCGCTCGGGATCGTCGGCTTCGTTTCGGGTGGCCTGATTTTCGCGTTCGTCCGGCGATCGCCCGCCGCCGCCGGGCTCGAACCGATCGACGACGTTCCCGAGCAGCCGTCGGTTACGTTCGCCGAAACCGCAGAGCATCTCAAACGGCTCGCCGTCGATCCCGACCAGTGGCTGCTGTCGATCATCTTCTTTTCCGCGATGGGGACGGTGCTGACGATCATCGGGCTCTGGGGCGTCCCGTATCTCGTCGTCGTCTACGATCTGTCCGTCACCACTGCCTCGTACTACATGCTCTTCGGCTCGATCGGGATGCTCGTCGGGAGCCCCGCGATCGGCTGGGTCTCCGACCGAGTCGGTCACCGAATCCTCCCGCTGATCGTCGGGCTCGGGGTCTTCGTGTTCGTGCTTTTGATCGTCCCCGTTTTCGGAGCCCCGCCGTTGGCCGCGATCGCCGTCGCGTACTTCGTCGTCGGTGCCTCCGTCGGGACGGCGATGCTCGCGCTCTCGATCATCAAAGAGAAGTACCCGGCCGGAGCCAGCGGCGTCGCGACCGCGACAGTCAACGGGGCCGGATTCTTCGGCGGGACGATCCTGCCGGCGGCGATGGGAGTCGTCCTCGATCGGTATCGGACGGGCGACGTCGTCGCCGGAACGACCGTCTATACGGAGTTCGGCTATCGAGTCGCGTTCGGGATCACCGCGCTCGCCGTCACGGTCGCGGTCATCAGCGCGATCGCGCTGTACGTTAGAACGCGTCGCCGGGCGATAGATGATTGATAGAAAGTGCCATACAACGATTCTCAGCCTCTCCCGCGATCGGCGTTCCCGGATCGGTCGACACAGGGACCTCACCTATCGAAGTTGCGCCAAAATTATCTGGGTTTTGTCAGAAACGGCGTGCAAGATATAGAGGGTGGATGCAGCGCTCGAGTAGCAGTACCTGTTAGTGGATTTATCCTGCTCGTACACCCGGTGGCGGGGGCTTTTCCTTGTCGGGATTCCTATATCCGATATGAGTGACCAACAGTACGTCTACACCACACACGCGATGGAAGTACGCGAGAAGAAGATGGGTGACATCGAATCCGTTGTCAGTGAGTACGCAAGGCAGGGCTGGCGACTTGCTGAGACGATGGAACGTGACGGCACGACGATAGGGCTCGTGTTCGAACGTGAGGTGTAACGACCCTCCCAACACTAGCTGATAGGTGCTGTATGCGTACTTTATATTTCACGACCGAAAATTCACATCGGAGTTCAATCATAGCAACAGCTGCTTGATCCGCGCCAGAGGTCGCATCGGAGGTAATGCCGGTTTATCAAATAAAATAATTTCTGGATGTGTAAGAATAGAAAGCGCATACTGGGTAGAACATGTCGCTGTGGATCACCCAACGATGTAGCCCACTGGTTACTCGCGTCGCTGTGTGTGAACACCTTTCGGCGTCACAGTAACGGAGATCGCTTC
>CAYQWI010000161.1:0-4879 GCA_964421165.1 uncultured Natronomonas sp. | reverse complement strand
AAACATGCAATCGATGCTGTCCTCTGAAATCAACAATGTACTTCCGAAGAGCGTAGGAAGTAAGATACATTCGGGATCGTAGATCCTCAGCGTGGTCAACGACGATGAAAGTTAGTGCGAATCGGTAGTGTCTGCGCGCCAACGTTCCGGGTTTTTATATGCAAAGCGCCGCAAATTAGGGGCACAACAGGCCGAAATCACGGAATACGGTGGGTAGATTCAGGGGGGATTCAGATCCCCCCTCTATTCACAACAGCGAGTCTTCCCAAGCCAATAGCCCGGGTTCAATTCCCGGACGGCACATTTTCTAAGCGAAGATAATCAGCAGGGAAATCGCCATGGAATTGAACCCTGAAAACCGCAGCCCTGAACGTCTCTCTCCGGTTCAATTCCCAGACAGTGCACTCTTGCAGTCGTACGAGATCTTGCTCGGTTCGTCGCCTGTGCTGTGTGCCGGCTAATCGATACATTACGGTTTTGACACTTACTGGAAGCTTAGACCGTTTCGAATGGTATGATTACTCGCTTCGGTTGGTGGCGTACACACCACTGCTGTTCGTCGGCTACAAACACTTTATCGACTGCAGTATCGCAGCCGGAAGCGTTCGTTCGTTTCTCGGCGATGCGGAGTGGTGATGCGCCGATGAAGTTACGCGGCCGTGCTCATCCGAGTAGCCGCTCTTTGAGATCCGACACAACTGCCGCAGTGGTCCCATTCCCACCGATATCCGGCGTTCGGGGGGCCGACGGATCCGCGAGTTGCTCGGCGACGGCCGCTTCGATTGCGTCCGCGGTCTCGTTCTCCCCGAGATGCTCGAACAGCAGTGCACCCGACAGTACGGTCGCGATCGGATTCGCGATCCCCTCGCCCGTGATGTCGAACGCGCTGCCGTGAACCGGCTCGAACATCGACGGGTACTCCCCGGTCGGATCGATGTTCGTCGAGGGGGCCAATCCGAGACTTCCGGAGACTATTCCGCCGATATCCGTGAGAATATCGCCGAAGAGATTCGAAGCCACGATGACGTCGAACTGATCGGGGCGGCGAACGAGATCCATGCTCGCGGCGTCGACCAGCATTCGATCGACCGTCACGTTCGGATACTCCTCGGAGATCTCCTCGACGACTTCGTCCCAGAACACCATCCCGTGCGCTTGCGCGTTCGATTTCGTGACGTTTGTCAGGACGCCCTCCCGTTCGGCCGCTGCCTCGAAGGCAGCCCGGACGACGGGTTCGGTTCCGGAGCGAGTGTACACCGCGTTCTGAATCGCCACTTCGTGGCCGAATCCTTGGTGGACACGTCCGCCCGCGTCGGCGTACTCGCCTTCGGTGTTCTGTCGATAGACGACGAAGTCGATCTCACCGGCAGAGTAGCCACGCAACGGGCTGTCGACCCCGTCGTAGAGATACGAGGGGCGTTTGCAGACGTGCTGTTGGAACCCTTTGGTGATCGGGAGTCGAAGTCCACGGAGCGTGACGTGATCCGGAACGTCGGGGTGGCCGACCGCACCCAGAAGGATCGAATCGAACGACTCCAGCGTGTCCAATCCGCTATCGGGCATGAGTTCGCCCTCCTCTAGATACCGGTCGCTTCCCCAGTCGAACCACGTCGTCTCGACGGTTACGCCGTGTGTGTCGGCTGCGTCGACGAGCAGCGGTTCGACTACGTCTACGACTTCTTTACCGATCCCGTCGCCGGGAATGATAGCTACCTCGTAGGACATAGTAACTGGGGGGAACCCCCTTTATAAAAACCTGCGGTACTGTTTCGATCGAATACGACGGGGTGGTCCCTTCGCGCTACTCCGAGTCGTCGTTCGCCCAGTCCGGGTTCGGACGTGCCGGCGAGAAGATGTCGATGCCGACTGCGTTCGTCTCGCCGCGGTTTTCGATCTGGTGCGGTTCGTCGCCCGGGATCACGAACGACTCGTTCGGGCCGACTTCGATCGTTTCCCCGTCGACGAGGAAGGTCAGCGTCCCTTCGTAAACGAAGCCGATCTGTTCGTGGGGGTGGCTGTGCTCCGGGACGACCGCTCCCGGTTCGGCTTCGAACACCTGCGCGCTCGTCCGGTCGCCGGACACCAGCTGGGTGACGAACGCGCCTTCGACCGCTTCGACAGTCTCTTCGTCGGACACTTTCGCGTGTTTCATGCCACCACCTATATCGGTCACCGGTATAATCATTCGGATATCGCCCTTTCGGCCGAAGTGAAATCGCCGACGTGCGGAGCACCGCCACCGATCACTCTATCTCTCGGAGAACAAACGGACCGATCGCAAGCGTTCGCTTCGCTACGCTCGCAATCCGGAGAACGTACGAAATCAGGAGGAAAAACGGCAAGAGGGTAACCGTTACCGCAGCACAGACGAGCCAGACTATGTTGTCGATACCCAACGTCGACCCGGGAACCGCTGTCGAATCGACGTACAATAGCATACTCAACGCGACGACGAGCGCCGGGATCGACGCATAAAGCATGGCTCGCGAGAGGTTTATCAACTCCCACTGAAAGTACAGCGTCTTGAGATGCTCTCGAGTCGTTCCGTAAAATTCCAGTACAGTGACGATCGAGTCGAGTGAGTTTTCCGTTTCCTCGTTCCAGTCGCCGCTGTGTTTGATACGGAGCTTTCGGGCTTCGTAGATGTCTTTCGAGTAGTTGAACTGCAACGATGCGGCGACCACGTCGAACGTCCCGAACTGTGCGTCTTCAAGCGAGGTTCGGATCGTCCGCGCGTTTTCGAAGACGGTGTCGGCGAACTCTCGCACTTGCTCGGCTTTCTCGTCAGTTTCGCCGTCAACAGAGGCTTCGAGCTCGCTCGCGATGTGTTGCACCGATTCAAGCAACGCTGCGAGAAAAGACGCGGGATCCGGCGGAGCAATCTGGATCGCGAGTGTTGATTCGACGTCGTTGCGAAAATCGACCGCCTCCTCCATCCGTTCGCGTTGATCTCCGAGCGCCCCGAGTTCCTGTGACAGTACGAGCTGTGTAAACGTGACGACGAGTGCTACGGCTGTGATGATTGCGGTAAGCATCGGCGAGAACACCCACCACAGCGCGTCGGTCGCTTCGATTACGCGACGCATCGGAGCTGGGGAAACGGTGCTGATCGCGATCAGGGTTAGAAAGACAGCGATGGAGATACCGCCAGTTAGCGTCCGACGGTCGGTTCGGGTCAGCAGCCAGAACTTGATCGTACTGGCTTCGATCCGATCCCGCATCGTGTCGTCTGTGGAGTCGAACATGCTGGACGCGCTCACGAATTCGGGCGATCAGACCCGTCGGAGCGCCGATCGGCGATCTATATCGGAGCCGCATTCGTTCAGTCGTTCGAAGCCGCTTACCCTGTCGTAAGATCGGGTTGGGAACCTGTGACAATACTGGTGACCGTGACGGCGTAGACGGCATCACAGCTACGACACCGGATCCGGCTCCGGCTGGTCGCTTTATCCATTCCCCTGGTTATTCCGACGGTCTCTTCCCCGCAGAGACACTCGAAAGAGAACTCCATGACGTCGGGATATGCGGACGTCCGGGTTAGTTAACAAGCACCTAAACCAGTTATACGAACGGTGTTCGAAACGGTTCGTTCGAACCGATTACTCGTAGACGTGGACGCTCCCGGTTTTGTTCTCTTTGATGTAGTCCCAGTCGTACTCGACGCCGAGACCCGGGCCGTCAGGAACCGGAACGGTCCCGTCCGAGTCTATCGCGTCGAGGAAGTCTCTGTAATCGTTTTTATAAACCGGTGGCTGGGTGTTTTCGCACTCGGGATGGACGAGCGCCATCTCGTAGTAGTTCGTGTTCCGGATCGCCGCCATGAGCTGTCGCTGTGCCGGACCCGGTGCGTGCAGTTCGACGTCGAGGCCGAACCCTTCCGAGACGTGAGCGATTTTATACGCGCCGGTGATTCCGGCATCGTATTCGGGGTCCGCACGGACGAAGTCGGTCGCCTCGTTGGCGATGAAATCCGTGTGGATCTCGAGTCCACGGATGTGTTCGGTCTGGAGCACGGACGTGTCGATCTGCTGGCGGAGCTTTCTGTGGGCGTGCTGGGAGATCCCGCCGTCGCGGTAGGGGTCCTCGAACCAGAAGAAGTTCTGTTCGTCGCAGGCCCGCCCGAGTCGGAGTGCGTCGCCGTAGGTTTCCGGCTCACAGTACGGGTCGATCATGAGGTCCATCTCGTCGCCGACCCGCTCGCCGACGGCGTGGATCGTTTCGACCTCGCGGTCGATGTCTCGCATCTCGTCGCTCCCGCCCCAGCCGTGGATCTTGAAGCCGCCGTAGCCCATCTCGAGACACTCCTCGGCGAAGTCGGCGTACGCCTCGGGGGAATCGAGCCCGCCGTTCTCGTCGCCGGGATACGTAGACGCGTACGCGGGCAGCCGCGTCCGGTACGTGCCGAGCAGCTCGTGGATCGGCGCGTCGTGATATTTGCCCGCGAAATCCCACAGCGCGATGTCGATCGGACCGATGCCCATCCGATCGTACTTCCGGAGCGCCTTCTTCAGTTCGCTCCAGATCTTCTCCCGGTGAAGCGGATTCTTTCCGACGAGATAATCGCCGAACATGTTAACCTGCGCCATCGCCGGCGAGTTCCCGCCGACGTACTCGCCGGTGATACCGGTGTCCGTCTCGACTTTGATTCCGAACAGCTTTCGCTGTGAACTCGCACCGGGTTCGTAAATCGGGTTGAACCCGTCGGGCGTATATCCGACGTCTTCGATCGGATAGCTGAACTCCGTGGTCTCGATGCGCGTGATTTCCGGTGTCATACGGTATTATATCACGATGAATGGGTACATATGTTTAGGGATGTTTCCCCGGATTCGCCACCGACCTATCTACGGTACTGGTCGATTGCCGCCTCGTCCATCTC